>NZ_JADBTX010000126.1:0-37201 GCF_020245945.1 Microcystis sp. M015S2 | reverse complement strand
GATTAAAGGCAATCGCAATAAATTACTAGAATTTCAGAAAAAGATTGCTAATTTATATTTTCTTGATCCTGCCTGTGGTTGCGGCAACTTTTTAATTATTACCTATCGGGAGTTACGAGATTTAGAGATTTTGGTATTACAGGAGTTAGATAAATTAGATAAAACGGGGCAGTTAGTAACAGATATTAGTACCATTATTCAGGTAGATGTTAATCAGTTTGCGGGTATTGAATACGATGAGTTTGCGGTGAGGGTGGCTGAGGTGGCAATGTGGTTAATTGATCATCAGATGAATATTAAAGTTAGTAATACTTTTGGTCAATATTTTGTGCGTTTACCATTAAAGAAAGCGGCAAAGATTGTTAATGGAAATGCCTTGCGGATTGATTGGGAAGAACTTATATCAAAAGAGAAGCTCAATTTTATTTTAGGAAATCCTCCTTTTGTGGGGAAACAGTTACAAAATGCTGACCAAAAGGCTGACATGAATCATGTTTTAGGGGACATTAAAGGAGCAGGTGTTTTAGATTATGTGACGGCATGGTATATTAAAGCGTCTGAATTTATTCAAAATAGTTTAATTCGTTGCGCTTTAGTTAGTACAAATTCTATTTCTCAGGGTGAACAAGTTGGTGTTCTTTGGCAAGAGCTTTATCAAAAATATAAAATAAAAATTCATTTTGCTCATCGAACTTTTAGCTGGAGCAATGAAGCAAAAGGAAACGCCGCAGTTCATTGTGTTATTATTGGTTTTGGGCTAGAAGATATTGACAATAAACGTATTTTTGATTATGCTGATATTAAAGGTGAACCAACAGAAAGAAAAGTTAAAAATATTAATCCTTATTTAGTTGAGGGTAATGACTTAGTAATTTTAACTAGAAGAAAAACCATTTCATCTGTTCCAGAAATAAACTTTGGAAGTATGCCAAATGATGGTGGTCATCTTATTCTTTCACAATCTGAAAAAGAAGAATTAGTTAAGAAGGAACCTGATGCTGATAAATGGATAAGACGCTATACAGGGGCGCAAGAATTTATTAATGGTTATTCTCGTTATTGTCTTTGGCTTGTTAATATTCAACCTCAAGAATTAAAGAAGTCAAAAGAAATTTATAGAAGAGTTGAAGAAGTTAGAAAAGTGCGAAGTGAAAGCAATCGAAAAACCACTCAAGAATTATCTAAATTTCCAACTCTTTTTGGAGAAAATAGACAACCTGATACTAATTATTTACTTATTCCATGTGTTTCATCAGAGAATAGAAAATATATTCCAACTGGATTTTTATCTCCTGATATAATTACAAGTAATTCATGTTTAATTATTCCTTATGCAACTCTTTATTATTTTGGTATCTTAACTTCAGAAATGCACATGGCATGGGTTAAATATGTGTGTGGAAGATTAAAAAGCGATTATCGTTATTCAAACACCATCGTTTATAATAACTACCCCTTTCCAGAAAATATCACCGACAAACAAAAACAAACCGTCGAAACTTGCGCTCAAGCTGTGCTAGATACTAGGGTAAAATATCCTGATAGTAGCCTTGCGGATTTATACGATCCTTTAACTATGCCTCCCGACTTGCTCAAAGCTCACCAAAAACTCGACAAAGCCGTTGATTTGTGTTATCGTCCCCAACCCTTTACCAGTGAATTAAACCGTATTGAATACCTCTTTGAACTCTATGAAAAATTAACCGCTCCCCTACTCCCTACCAGCAAACAAAAACCCCCGCAAAGAAAAAATCCTCAATAACGAAGGCAAAAGGCAAAAGGCAACAGGCAAAAGGCAAAAGGCAAAAGGCAAAAAGCAGCTTTGTTCTCCCCATCACCCCACACCCAACTTCCTCATCACCCCATCACCCCACTTCCCCACACCCCACACCCCACACCCCACACCCCACACCTATCCCTAAGCGCCGCAATTCCGGAGATTATATAAAAAAACACCCAGAACAATCGAGGTGATGGACAATACTAAAGGTTGTGTAGGTCATCAGAAAAGCCCTGTCAGGGTAAAATACTATGAAACTAGCGTCACGAGTCAATCAAGTCACCCCCTCCCTTACCCTAGCTATCGACTCTCTGGCCAAGGAAATGAAGAAAAACGGCGAAGATGTCTGTAGTTTTAGCGCCGGGGAGCCAGATTTCGACACACCCACTCACATCAAAGCTGCCGCGAAAAAGGCCCTCGATGAGGGAAAAACTCGCTACGGACCGGCTGCCGGAGAACCGGGGTTAAGAAAAGCCATCGCTGAGAAATTACTGCGGGATAATCAACTAGCATACAATGCCGATAATGTCATCGTTACCAATGGGGGTAAACAGTCTCTCTACAATCTAATCATGGCGTTAATTGAAGCGGGGGACGAAGTAATTATTCCCGCACCCTACTGGTTGAGTTATCCTGAAATGGTGACGTTAGCGGGAGGAACATCGGTTATCGTCAACACTAGCCTAGAGAATCACTATAAAATCACCCCCGAACAGCTAGAAGCGGCAATTACACCGAAAACTAAATTATTTGTCCTCAATTCTCCCTCTAATCCCACCGGTATTGTCTATACTCCCGAAGAAATCGCAGCTTTAGCAAAAATTGTGGTTGAAAAGGATATTTTAGTGGTTTCTGATGAAATTTACGAGAAAATCCTCTACGATGGCGCAATTCACCGCAGTATCGCTTCTTTTGGTCCAGAAATCTTTCAGCGCAGTATTATTAGTAATGGTTTTGCTAAAGCTTTCTCGATGACGGGGTGGCGCGTCGGTTACATAGCAGGACCGGTGGAAATTGTCAAGGCTATGACTAAGATCCAAGGTCATAGTACCTCCAATGTCTGCACTTTTGCTCAGTACGGTGCGATCGCTGCTTTAGAGAGTCCCCAAGATTGCATCGAGGAAATGGTCAAAGCTTTTAGCGAGCGCCGACAGTATATTTTAGAACGAGTGCGAGCAATTCCAGGACTCAATTGTCCTACTCCCAACGGTGCTTTTTATGTGTTTATCGATATTAGTCAAACTGGTTTAAAATCCCGGGATTTTTGTCAGAAACTCCTCGAAACCCAAAAAGTAGCTGCTATCCCCGGGATTGCTTTTGGTGCTGATGATTGTATTCGTCTTTCCTATGCTACAGACCTAAAGACGATTGAAAAAGGATTTGATCGCATCGATAAGTTTATCAGCACTTTGTAGGATGATTACCATATCTGTTAGGGTGAATTTTGTTCGCCCTTTTTTTCGGTTTTAACAGCCAATTAGCTCTAATACTAAATCCGTTGGCTCTCCCGGGTTTGGTGGGTAAAATGTATTCTAAGATACGGTCTTGCGGACGAGTGCGTGGAACGAACCACAGAGACACAAAGGACACAGAGATCGATCACTACTATATAAGTTAAACTGATCATACAAAGAATAAGACTGAAGTGCGAAATATGGGGTTAAATGAAACGGCCCTACCCCTGAAAGGTTATAAATTTTTGTTAACATATTATCTACCGAAAAACCATAAATGTTAAAATGGCTGGAATTTCCTGATCTGAATCTTTACTATATGAGAGCAGTACAACCCAGCCAAACAGAGCCTGTTATTGTCGCTCAATCTTCCCCTGATCCTTCCCGATCAAATCCACCGCCAGGTAACGGCTTAGTGCCGATAGGAGTAACTGTTGTAGTCACCTTGATAATGGTTTCTTTGTGGTCGCAAAAAGACAAAATTATTGGGGGTTTCAAGGCATGGACTGAACCAGAACCAGACTCAGACACGATTCGATCCCAAGAATTTGCTGTCGATATAGAAGTCTCAAATATTCGTACTCAGGATTATTTACGAGCCAATGTACAAGCGACAATTTATGTCTTTATTGCCGACACCAAAGAAGACAACCAAAAGGCTCAAAAATTTTTGGTAGAAGAAGACAGTATTTCAACCGTAGCCGTAGAGAAAGCTGTTAAAAAACGCGCCGAAACCGCCCTACGAGGAAGTGCCAGTAAACATACATTAGACTATCTGCATACAAATCGCACAGAGGTGGGAAAAGAAGCTACGACTATACTTGGTAACTGCCTAAATCCTCTAGGATTAACTGTTAGAGACCTAGTTATTGGTGAAATTGAAGAAAGTGCCAACTATACTGCTGACAACTATTTCGATGCCAAGGCAGTTGAGGCTCGAACAAAAGTGATTCAACCGGCAATTCTGGCAACTCGCACGGAAGAATTAGGTACAGAAGAAAAAATACGAAAACAGGAATTAGAGAAAGGCAGAGATATAAGGCTAAAGGAATTAGAGATAGGAATTGAACTGGAAAATCAAGAGCTTACACATCAAGAAACATCTTTGAAAAATTTAGAAACACTAGAAAAAGTCGAAAAGGCAAAGATCGACCACGAGCTAAAGATCGAAACCTACCAAAATGAGAAAGAAAAAGAACTACAGGAGGCGATTGAAACCTCTGAATTGGCTTTAAAGAAAAAGCTCGAAATTGCTGAGTTAAACGACAAAAAAGAGCTAGAATCCCTCAAACACGAAACAGAGATTGAAATTCAACTTAAAAAAATCTCACAAGACACAAAATTAATTGAGGAAAATAAAACGTTTCGCTTAAAACAAGCAGAAGTCAATCAAGCAATAGAAACGGGAGAAATTGCTGCAACCATCTCGATTATTAGTAAAGAAAAAGAACGGCTGGAAACAGAAATAGAACGCGCCAAAGCAGAACAAGCTGTTACTACAGCAATTGAAAAAGCCCAAGCCGAACGCCAGAAGCTGCAAGCGGAAATAGCCGCAGAGTCAGTGGAGAACGAAGCAAAAACTATCGAACGTTTGGCAGAAGCAGAAGGTAAGCGTTACCATCTCATACCGGCTACGGATGCCGAGCGCACGGCTAAAATGGTTCGGGAGTTAGCACCTCAATTAATAGAAAATTTACCCCAGGTTGTTGAAATTGCTAAAGCATTAGCTCCCCAAGCGGGGATTTTGGGAGACTCCAATATCTATAATTTTCCCAATGGAAATGGAGAAGAGATTAACAAGTTGATGCTTTCCACCAGTGGTATGTTACTAATCCAATCTTTACTAAATGGTAAGTTAGGAGATTTATTAGGTAAATCGCTCCGCTCTCTGAATAAAGATAGCAACAACGGACAGGATAATTCCGACGGATAAGTAACAGCGAGATTGAGTCATCTAAGCCCATTAATCCCTGCCAATAAAAATAATTTTTCAACAGTAAACAAACTGAGTTTTGGAGTCTAAATTCATGAAAAAAGCCAAACAAAAACCTCCCCTAACATTTCCTCCCATTCCCAAAGCTATTAATTTCCTCCTGACCTTTTTCTTGGGACTTGGTATGGCTCTTGTCTTTGCTTGGTTAATCAGTCTTACAAGTACGTCTCCCTGTCCACCAGATATATCTGAGGGACAGGAAAAGGTAAAGGTAAAATGTATCACCAAAACAATTCATATTACTACTGGGTTGCTAAAAAATTTCTCGTATGACGTAAGTCCTCTCTATCTAAGCCTGATACTAGCTGGGGCACTTGGTGGATTACTTTACTCTATATTGCTTGACGGCGAGTTAGAATTGCCGTCTTGGAGTAAGAAAAATCCCAATAATCTCAACCCTGGCTTTTTGGGAGAAATTTTTGTTGGCATAGGTGGGGCATTTATCGCCTATAAGTTCTTACCCCAGGAACTTAGAAACCTTGGCGATCCGGGCTTAGAAATCACGATTTTTGTCACTGGATTGGTGGGCGGCTACGGTGGTAAAGCTATCCTGGATGCGGCATTAGAGAAGGTAATTAACCGTATAAAAACGGCTGACCTAGCCAAAGAGATAGCAGAATCTCAGGCAAAAGAACTCGAAGAAAAAACATACATCCGCAATCTAGTCAACCAGCAGATTCAAGAAGGGCTAAATCAGTCCGAATTATCAGAAATGCAAGAGAAACTTGAAGCCGCTAGTGATGATGTTAAAGAACGTGCTTTTAATCTTGCCCATGATGCCCGTAGCTTGGGAAGGAGAACTCTAACATTTAAAGATCGGGTCAATAGAACAATTCCGATTTTTGAGGCTCTGGTAGCCAGTGATAACAATAATCCCTCCTATAATGCAGAGTTAGGTTATGCTTATATCAGTTCACAGCCTCCTGATTTAGACAAAGCCATCTCCTATCTGGATCGCGCCATCGAACTACGAGTACCGGGGTCATCAACGGAGGGAGATAGCTGGAAGTATGAAATGAATCGGGCAATCGCCAGAATTGGCCTTGGCAATTCTCAATCAAGGGATAATATCTTAAAAGATTTGTTTGCTGTTGAGCAGAGGAAAGGACTAGCGCAAGCTATTGACGAGTATGAAAGGGATGGAGTAGATGGGGGAAATAATTCCATAAAAAACTGGCTGATCCAAAATCAAGATTGGGTAAGTCAACAGACTAACGGGAAAGCCTTACTTGATAAAATTCAACTTTCTGCGGCGGCGAAACCTGTCACCTCAACCTTATCAGTAACCCAGAATCGGGAAGATTTGGTCGCTGCTCCCCCCAATACAAAGATTAAAGCAACCATTAAAACCTATCTGAAAAAGCAACCCATTGATTCATCACAACTCGGTGAAAACGAGAAAAAAGAAGTTCCCGTGGGTACAGAGTATAAAATCCTCAAGCATTCACAAGAATCTGATGGACATTGCCTCGTTGAATTAGACTACGGCCAGGGAATTTGGTATATTTGGTCAGATCACTGGTACTTACCTTGGGAAGACAAAATACTATCATCTGTTCCCCAGTCCAGTAAAAATGGTTCAGCGCGGGAAGCCATTGACCAATTATCAAGAATGTCTGCCATCTCCTCAACAAATAGAGGAACCCTCAAAGCCGCAGCCACCCGCTCGATTCAAAGATCAGCTACAGCTACAAAGGTAGAACCCGAAAATTGGGTCATTGCGCCCCCCAATACCATCATCAAGGCAACTACTAAAACCTATCTGAAAAAGCAGCCTATTGATTCATCAGACCTCGGTGAAAACGAGAAAAAAGAAGTTCCTGTGGGCAAAGAATACAAAGTCCTCAAGTATTCAGAAGAAATTGACGGACATTGCCTAGTGGAGTTAGACTACGGTGCTGGCATTTGGTATCTTTGGTCGGATCATTGGCATTTACCTTGGCAAAAATCTAGCAAAGACAATAGCCGATCATCTGTATCCGCGCCAGAATCAAGTCAGCATCAAGGCGTTAATCTTGTAACTCGTCAGCAAGCTGAGTCTGTCTATGGACGTAAAATGAGTGATAAACAATTCAATGACTTAAACTCTTGTTTACAGCGATTTGAAATTAATACAGTGCCACGAATTAGACATTTCCTCAGCCAAACAGCCCATGAATCAGGAGGACTGCGTTGGATGGAAGAAATTGCCAGTGGTAGTGCTTATGAAGGTCGCCGAGATTTGGGAAATACCTCTCCCGGTGATGGTCGTAAATATAAAGGTGCTGGTGTTATTCAATTAACTGGACGGCATAATTATCAGAAATTTGCAGACTTTATCAAGGATCAAAAAGTCATGCAGGGACATAGCTATGTTGCTCAAGTTTATCCTTTTACCAGTGCTGGATTTTGGTGGAAGAATAATAACATGAATGCTCTTTGCGATCGGGGTGCAACTGTTAGAGAGGTAACAAAAAGGGTTAATGGTGGTTATAACGGACTATCGGATCGTCAACGTTATTACGATAAAGCTTGTCAAGTTATCAAACAATTACCTTCTACACCTTTACATACGGAAGAGTTAGCCACAAAGCCTGAAACAGGCAAGGCAGCGACAGAATCTAGCGATCAGGTTAGCAAAGTCGAAGTGGTTAGGGAAATGCCCAAAATTTTGACTCCGAAAGATGTAGATTGGAGTGATATGTCCACCCATTTAACCCCCCATTTCACTCTAGGAGAAAACTTACGAAACGACCCCCGACGCATTCCGCACGACACCACTTTGCAAAATAACATACTCACGATTATGCGAGAGTTGGAGAAGATTCGCACTGACTACGGCAAGCCCATTATCATCACTTCTGGGTATCGCCCTGAGCAAATCAATCGTGCTGTGGGAGGGGTAAGTAACTCGCAGCATATCCGAGGAACTGCGGTCGATATTTGCCCTGCTCATGGAGATGTGTTTGAATTTCAAAAGTGGGTAGATCAACACTGGTATGGTGCCTTGGGTTGGGGGGCGAAAAAGGGCTTCGTTCATATTGATTGTCGCAATGGAAAGGGATGGAAAACGGGAGGCGAAAAAGGTGTCAGATGGAACTATTGATGCCATGTAAAACTTTTAAATACACACTTAGGAGGATTCCTCATAATCACACTCACAACCATCGGCAGGGTACCGATTACTGCCGGACAGACAGCGTGAGAAAGTTGTTTAATAGCAGCGGTGCGAGAAACAGGAAAATTAATCTTTTTGTTTCTAAGAGACTTAAATGTATTCCTTCCTTCAATTCCCGCATAAAAATCGGCAAAAGTCAAGCAACTATGGGTAAAATTTTTGTTAGCTGGACGAATAGGTAACTGGTTCATAATGTTGATTGAATGACCGAGCGTCTTATCTCTTTTCTCAGATATTATTGTACTAGATGCTCAAGGGGACAGACGGACAGGGGGAGAATCTGATTAACTTTCCCCAGGGGCTTTTGTTAAGTTACATTAAGCCCTACAATAAAATTCTGGTGAGTTAGACGAAATTCGCTCGATCGCTCGGTCTTATCCGCTCCTAGCTGAGATAGAGAAAAGATAGCGCATCGAGAAACAGAAAACTTGAGCTACTCAAGCCTTCGTCAATACTGCTCTGTCATCTATCTTGAGTTATAACCTAGTGTCCCAAACCCTACCTAAACCCTCCCTAAAAAGAGAATTTTTGCCATTTACCCTACAGGATATCCGTCTAGCTATCCCGGCCCGTTGCTTCCAATCAAGCGTTTTTCGCTCTTTAGCCTACTTTTTTTTTGATATTGGCATTATTACCCTACTTTACTGGATAACTTACCAGATTAATCAAGCTTGGTTCTTCCCCCTTTTTTGGTTTATGCAGGGAACCATGTTTTGGGCCTTATTTGTCGTCGGTCACGATTGCGGTCACGGTTCCTTTTCCCGTTATCGTTGGTTAAATAACTTAATCGGTCATCTCAGTCATACTCCCATTCTCGTACCTTTCCACGGTTGGCGCATCAGTCATCGCACCCATCACGCTAATACCGGCAATATCGACACCGATGAAAGTTGGTATCCCGTCACGGAAACCCAGTATAACAATATGGCCTGGTACGAAAAATTAGCTCGTTTTCAGCTAATTTTATTTGTTTATCCCCTTTATCTTTTCCGTCGTTCCCCCAATAAACAGGGGTCCCATTTTATGCCAGAAAGCCCCCTCTTTCGCCCCTCGGAACGGTGGCAGGTACTGACTAGCACCGTTTGCTGTACCTTTATGTTAGGTCTATTAATCGGGGTGGGTATCAGCTACGGCTTTTGGTTTCTGTTTAACTACTACATCATGCCCTATATCGTCTTTGTGGTTTGGTTAGACCTGGTGACATTCCTACACCACACCGAAGATGATATTCCCTGGTATCGCGGTCAAGACTGGTACTTTCTCAAAGGGGCACTTTCTACCATCGATCGCGATTATGGCATCTTTAATCCCATCCATCACCAAATTGGTACTCACGTCGCCCATCATATTTTTATCACTATTCCCCACTATCATCTCCAAGAAGCAACCGAGGCTATCCTTCCCGTCTTAGGAGACTATTATCGCGTCTCGAAAGAACCGATTTTCAAATCTCTCTGGCAGTCCTACCGCAATTGTCATTTTGTCAGTGACCAAGGCAGTAAGGTTTTTTACCTCAAAAACTGATCCTATCTTAGCTATGAGGGGGAAACGGCAGCAAAATCTGCCTCCTCCTCTCACACCGAGAATAGTTGCCAAAACTAGCGGTAAAGTCTTTCTCTGTATTTGGTTCACTGGCAAGGAATTAAGCTGATGCAGCGAAATTGAACAACATACAAAGGGAATGACATCGGCAGCATTGGCCAAGAATCAAAGAAATATCTAATTGGAGAAGCAACTAAAAATGTACCAAAGGAAATTAAGTCTCGCTATCCTCTTATTCCTTGGCCTTTAATCGGAGGAATGAGAAATATTTAGAAAAGGTGCTATTATGCTGAATAATACTTAACTTGTGTTAGAATCGGTTGCGCTCTTGTTGTTAATTTAAGGGATAGTTACATGAAAATTGTTACTGTTACTGAAGCCAAAGAACAAATTGATGAATTAGTGAATGATACCAATGATAATCATCAACCGATTTTGTTATCTGGTACGAAAAAGAATGCTATTTTAATTGCTGAGGAAGATTGGAACTCTATTCAAGAAACGCTTTATTTGTATTCTATTCCTGGTATGGTAGATTCAATTATTGAAGGTGGCAACACTTCCATTGAAGATTGTGTGGATGAGGCGGGTATCAGAGCAATTTTAAATGGATAATTGGCAGTTGGTTTTTACCAAACAAGCGAAAAAAGATGCTGAAAAGCTGGCTCGTACTGGGTTGGCAAAACAAGCTAACGAGTTATTAAATATTCTTAAGTCAAATCCCTATCAATCTTATCCTGTTTATGAGAAACTCAGTGGCGATTTAGCGAGCTATTATTCCAGACGCATTAATATTCAGCATCGTTTGGTTTATCAGGTTATTCCAGAAGAGAAGGTTGTCAAAGTTATACGGATGTGGACTCATTATGAATAACTACTCTTATTTATTTTACACTGGTAACATTATAAACTGAAAATAATTGATTTGGATTGTAAAAATAAATTCCCTAAAATAATCCCCTTCAAGGGAGTAAATGAAGGGGCATTTATGGTATTTTTAGAAGCAATTTAGCCTACTTTTGTGGTTTCTTTTTCGGTGGATTGAGAGGACTTCAGTTTGCGTTTGAGAGTTGAAGCTGCGCCGAGAGTACCGAGGGCAAATAGTCCAAGAAGGGAATTGGGTTCGGGAACCGCTTCGGAAACCGGTTTCATCGTCAGTGGCCCAGCGCCGCTGGTGAAATCAAGGAAGGTGGGGAAAGCCGTGGGATCTGCCGCATCTACTAGGGGTGAAATGTCGCGGAGGCTGAAGGCTGTTACGTTAGCTAGGCTGAAGTTAGTAGAGAAGAAATATTCCGTTAACCCATCAGCGGTGAGATCGCTTGCTATGAGAGTGTCACCCACATAGAGATCGATAGTAGTGCCGAATCCAGGTGGGAGGATGAAGCTTAAAAACTCGCCCAAGCCAAGGGAGTAGTCAAATCTTGAGACAAAAGGTGGGTCAAACCAACGGCGGGGCTCGGGATTAGGGAAAAGGAATTCGCCTCCTGCCACAACCGAGGGCAGCAACGGGTTATCTGGGGTGGAACCAGGTGGTGCGACGACAACCGCTTGGGCTACTTGCGGTGACAAGGCGCTCAGAGCAGTCGCCAGTCCAAGTGCCGCGCCTGCAAGCAAAAAATTAGACAGGTTCTTAATGTTCATGATGTTCATGAGAAGCTGAGAGATTTTTAAAATGGGAGCGCCCCCCTCGCAGCTAGATCAAGCAACAGCCCAACCCAACGCCAAAGGGAGATAGCAAGAGCCTACACACTCCCCCCCCTCCCACAAGTGTATCAAAAGCTACAATTTAATAAATCTTTACATTCTTTTCTTAATCCCGATCAAGAAACCGCAGAACCAAGTCGGTTGTGAACAGCCCACCGCTTTTACCATTTTTGGTTAGTATCTGGATGTGGTATTATTCGAGGTGTGTTCGGATTATCTGATACGATCAAGGTCTATGACAACTTACTATGAAATCCTCAGCCAAATAGAGAATCTTCCCCTTACGGATAAGTTGCGACTTTTAGAGGATTTAAAAACTATCATCAAGCCGACCCTAGCGCCAAAAGATGACGATGAGATCATTCCAGCCGAAGAACTTGCTGAAAGCCAAGCAGCATGGCAAGATTATTTATCCGGTCGAGATACTGGAATCACTTCAACAGAATTAAAATACAAATTATTTGGAGATAAACTTGGCTGATTATATTCTACTTAGACAAGCAGAACGCTACTTAGAAAGAATGCCTAAAAATGATCAAATTCGTCTTCTTGAAGCTTTGGATACTTTGATTTCGGATTCTACAAAATTAGATATTAAACCACTTTACGGAAGAGATGAACTAAGATTGCGAGTAGGTAAGTATCGAGTGTTGTTTTTTGAAGATAGAGACAACAATCTATACGTCATTACAACTATTAAACCTCGCGGCGATGTCTATAAATAATACCAGAACTCTTTTCTAGACTGCTGTTTCTCCTTTCGCCATAAGACAGTGATTCACAGAAGAAGGAGTCTCAGGTGTTTTTCCCTGTTTTGCCCCTTTTCAGGTGAACTATCCACTTCCGTGAGGGATTGTGACGCGGTATGTCGGATTTGCTGCTTAATTATTGGGAATTAATCAAATCTTGCGGATGAACGATGGTAATATTGGGAATAGGGATAAAGTCATCAGGATTAAAGGTTAATAAATGGGTAATGTTAGAAGCTTTCATGACAGCAAGAAGCCTAATATCATGGGTGCGTTTTCCTTTAATGTTGTAGATGGTGACTAATTGAAACCAAAGGGGAAAAATATCCGGCGTTTCTGCAATTAATGTAAAGTTATCTAATAAATCATTGACATAATTTGTAGCTTGTGCTGGAGTCCAACCTAAACCATTAACATCAAGGGGGCGGGTTGCAACTACCCAAAATTCAATTAAAACTTGAGGAATAATAACACATTCATTAGCTGTTTCAACGATTTGAGTAATTACATTATTAGCAAGAGAATAAGTTGCTGAAGACGTATCAGCCGCCCGAAGCAAAATGTTAGTATCCAGTAAATATTGAGTCATTAGTCTTCATACATAGTGTCACGGTGTAAAGCTTCATCAGGTAAATTCGCACTTGTTTTAGGAAGTTTAGCGATTACTTTCTGCCATTTTTGAGCTTTTTCCTGGGGAGTGAGACTATAATCTGGGGAAGGGAGGGAAATTCTTGAGGTGAGAGATTCGGTGAAGGATAACACTTCTTGTTGTTTTTCTAAGGGAAGTTTTCTTAGGTTTTTAATGATAACTTGTTCAATGTTCATTTGACTTAGACTAATAGGCAACCATATCGATCATATCTCATGCCGCAATTTCTCTATATTTAATAAATCTTTACATTCCTCTCCCTCATGGCTTACGCTGGTATCTGCACTACTTCCTTGTCAGCATCAGGATTTTCAGTGATTTGGGGATTTTGAGGATGGGTGATGGGTGAAGATGGAAACGCTCTCGACATTGACCTTGTAGATTATCATTGAGGGAAAAAACATGATGACCCTGAAAAATCCCGTACATCCGGGCAGAATTGTCAAAAGTTCGATTGAAGAGCTTGAATTGACCGTTACAGCTGCGGCAAAAATGCTGAACGTGTCACGCTCTAGACTATCTAACCTAATCAATGGCAAGGCGGGGATTTCCCCGGAAATGGCTGTGCGTTTGTCAAAGACAATCGGTAGCACCCCTGCTTTCTGGCTGCGCCTCCAGATGAATTACGATCTTGCTGAGGTTAAAAAACAGGAAGATAGGATTTTCTGAATCCGATTGGGTTACAACACCAAACAACATTGGGTTAGCGCGATCTCGAAGAGAGCCGCCTTCGACGGTGCGCTGCTTCTGTAGCTGATAAACTAGGGATACCAGCTTTCATCAAGGCATCAGCATGACCACCAACGCAGCAAAAACCCAATGGCAGTATTTAGAGAAACGTCCTCATTCCTGGCGACAACAGCTTTATTTTCAAGGTAGGAGGCTGAAAGCTTTTGATGTCTGGTCAGATATGATTGTCAACGATATGACTCCTCAAGAAGCAGCTCTTAATTGGGAGTTACCTTTGGCTGCTATCTATGAGGCAATTGACTACTGCGAGGCTAATCAGCAGCTACTCAAGCAAGAAGCAGAAGAAGAACGCCACCGTCTGGAAGCAAAGGGGATTAGTGTTGAGCCTAAGATTATTGCTTGATGAGGACTCGCAATCCCAACTTCTGGTTAAGTTACTTACGGCTGCTGGTCATGACGTACTGACGATCAATAAAATTGGTTTGACTGGCTGCACAGATGATGTCATACTTGACTATGCCATACAGGAAAATCGGATTCTGCTAACTCATAACTGCGATGACTTTGAAGAGTTGCACCAAGCCAATCCAAGCCATTCGGGTATCTTAGCGGTTTACCGTAACGCTAACCGCTTTAAAAATATGGACTTCAAGGCAATTGTCAATGCGATCGCCAATCTGGAAACGGCTAACGTCCCTCTTGCTAATCAGTTCATTTCCCTGAACCAGTGGAACTATTAATTCTGCTTTGTCGTGATCGCGTCACAAATCTTAAGTTATATATCTCTCACACTAGCGATCGCTTCCTTTCCCCTGTTTTACTGCTTCTCAGGCGAACTATTCTCATTCCGTGAGATATTGTGACGCAGTATGTCTGATTCGCCTTTGCCTTCTCCCTTGACTGATCCTCAACTCGATCGCAAACTAAATTAAACAGGATTACCTCGTACCAACCAGATGATAGACTGGGGATAATAGAAATAATTGAATATGGCTACATTACCGGAGGAAACCTTAGCGAGCATTTTTGATCTACTGCGTCAACTAGCGGATCAGATAGAGTACGCATCGGCAACGGAATGGCAACTTTTTACAGAATATGGGGAAAATGAACGGACATTATCAGAATTAGAAGAATTATCTAATGCCAGAGAGAGGGTAACTAATTCCTACTCCCGAATTAATAATATCCTGCTGAGAATTTTACAAGAGCAGCCGACTCTCTCAAATACGATGCTAGAGATGTTAGAAAGAGCGATTTTGCAAGGAACAGCCAGTGTGGATGCTGTTAGTGCTAGTGTTGATGAAGTAAAGAGGCAATGGAACTTATGATGACTTACCGCACCTCCTATCCCGATGAAGCAACGAGAAAACAATGTCTTGAAAGCTTACGGGAAACTAACCGCCAGATTGAGCTTTATAATCTTTTTTTAGACGATATACTCGCCCAACTGGAAACAGAATCCCGTCAAAAGAGACGAGAAAGGCTATTGCAAAGAGGGCAAACTATTAAATAGAGGGATGCACAGAAGAAGGAGTTTCAGGTAGTTTCTCTTGTTTTACTCCTTCTCAGGCGACCTATCCTCATTCCGTGAGATATTGTGGCGCAGTACGTCCTATTCGCCTTTGCCTTCTCCCTTGACTGATCCTCAACTCGATCGCAAACTAAATTAAACACAATTAATATCAACTGACGGGACTCAACTGCCCCAATTCGACGCTCACCGCGTCAAAGCGATTGTCCCTGGGACAAGAGGAGAGAATTTCCCATCCCTAGTCGGCAATAACGGGTACGGTAGGGATCGAACCTACAACCGTCCGCTTAGAAGGCGGATGCTCTATCCATTGAGCTACGTACCCAGGAAAGCACAATTATAGATTATACTTCCAAAAGTGACAAGTGGTAGGACTAATTTTCGCCGTTGCCCCTCTTTGCCACTGTCCAAGCTTAATGATGATGGTGGTGTCCGTGGTGATGATGGTGATCGGAATGAATGTGAGGAATTGTTACAGAACTATTGACAGATAAAGCCTCTTGTGATATCAAAGCTTCGATGTGTTCCTCGGCCCAATCGGCAGCCATCTGGCAAAATTCGGGGTTATCGTTGACACAGGCCATCTGCACATAATTAACCTGGTCGTGTTTGCGGCGTAAAGCTTCGATAATATGCTCCACATCCAGTAAAGTTTCGTGATTTTCCGTAGCAAAGCCAATCGGCATGAAAATTAAGGCTTTTGCCCCTAATTCGATTAAATTCTTCGCCGCTAACTCTGCATTCGGTTGCGTCCATTTAATTAAGGGGGTTTGGTGATTTAACCAACCCACAGAAATCAAGGGATAACGATAGATTAATTTTTCCCGGACTAACTCGTATAAAGCTTGACTTTCATCGATTCCCGACGTAAATCCCTTAGCTTCGTGGGGACAACCGTGATTCATTAAAATAATGCCAATTTGCGAGGGAAGACAGCTACTAGCTACCTCGGCCGCGATTTTTTCCTCCACTAACCGCGCCATTAGATCTATATAAGCGGGTTGGTTATAAAACGAGGGAATATAGCGCAATCCTTTGACCCAATGTTCCCCCGTTTGTCCTTGAGCTAAAGCTTTGTTAACTTGTTCGATGGCAATGCCACTGGTAAAGATAGAATCAACCACGAGGAGAGGATAGATCAAAATTTTCTCGAATCCCCGCTCGCGGATTTCCGTTAACACCTGTGCCGGTAAAAAAGGCGCGCAGAAGTTAAACGCTTTGAATACCTCCACCCGATTACCCCATTTTGCCTGTAAATTGCGCTCGATTTCCTGTCTTTGATGCTCGAAAATGTGGTTATGGGGTGAAATAAAGTGATTATGCTGGTGTTGCCATTCGTGTAGGTCAAATATGGCCAATAATTTCGCTAGGGGGGGATAAACCCAAGTCGGCACAGGAGCGAACTTAGCCGTCAGCAGATTTAAGGCCTGTTCATTATAGTTGGCGAAGTCCTCATAACTCTCCACTTCCCCGTATCCCATCAATAATACCGCCACTCGATCGCTGTGGTTGTGGGTAGCGGCTAACTGTTGTTGATCTGAAATGGCAACCACGTTTTTAACCCCGATTTTCTAAGTGAAAAACGCTATATCACTGGGATAGTAGCGTTTTTACATCCTATCCCCTAGCACGGGATAGACCGCTAAAAATTTATAACCTCTACAGAATCATACAGATTGCTTATCATTCTCATTAATAAAACGAGATGTAAAGAAACTTTAAATAATGTTAAGATCGTTGCAGTCCCACCTATGAGAGATATGACAGCAGGCGTGTTTGGTAGCTTACCTTTTCCCAATCAGAGCGGCGATCAACTCATCAGTAAGGCGGTGAGTGCTGCGATCGCTGCATTATTCAAACGCACAGGCAAGCTGACAGCGACTGTCCGCGCCGAACCCGTGGCCAAATTACTGCAAGGCAGTATCGACGGTTTTGACTTTATCGGTCAGTCGATGCTGATGTACAATGGCCTACGCCTCGAAGCCATGGAATTGTATGTACAAGCGGTGGCGATCGATTTTAGTGCCATTTTTACCGGACAGGTGAAACTCCGTCAACCGACGCGGGCCACTTTGCGGGTAGTTTTAACGGAAGAAGACTTAACCACCTCTTTTAATACACCTTTTATTGTCGAAAAACTGCAAAGATTAGAGTACGAAGGTAAATCAATTCACTGTCAGAACACGGAATTAATTCTCAATGACGACAAAACTTTAACTCTGAAAAGTCTAATTAAATTGGCAGAAGAAGAACCAATTCTTCTAGAAATGACCACTGCTGTGGTTGTGGAAGAACGGCGAAAAATTCAATTTGTTGATGTGGTTTATCAAGGCGACGAAAGATCGAAAGCTTTAGGAGAAGCTTTAATCAGCCACGTTAACAACCTCATGGATTTAGATAAATTTGCTCTCGATGGTACTCAATTAAGGGTTGATCGACTACGTTTAAAAGATAAACAGATTATCTTTTATGGTATCGCCGATATCGAGCGTTTTCCCCAAAGAAAATAGGCAGTATTTTGGCCTTTTAATCGTGCTTGTGGCTACAGGGAGGTACAGGATCGTAACCTCCGGGGTGAAAGGGATGACAACGGAGAATACGCTTAATTGCCAACCAAGAACCGCGCAGCACACCAAAGCGATCAATCGCTTCCATGGCATACTGGGAACAGGTGGGTTGAAAACGACAGGAAGGGGGAAATAGTGGCGAAATAAACCGTCGATATACCTTAATTAAACCAATAAAAATTCCTTTCATCAATGTCACCTCGATCGCCTAAACTAAATAGATAGTCAATTTTCGCTTTTGCCACGTGGAACTATCCCACTCTCTCCTATTTTCGATCAGTTTAGTCGCCTGTTACCTAGGTGTTCTGATTCTGATCGCTGAAAAATTAAAAAGTCTTTTCAGTACCGATGGCGAAATTACCCGCAAAGTTGTCCACATTGGCACGGGAAACGTCATCCTTTTGGCCTGGTGGTTAAATATCCCCGCTTGGGTGGGAATAAGCGCCGCGATCCTAGCGGCAGCTATCGCTATCATATCCTATTTTTTCCCCATTTTACCCAGTCTTAATAGTGTCGGTCGCCGCAGTTGGGGAACTTTTTTTTATGCTGTTAGTATCGGTGTTCTCGTGGCTTATTTTTGGCCAATTTCTCACCCCGAATATGCGGCAATGGGTATTTTAATTATGGCTTTAGGAGACGGATTAGCAGCCCTAGTGGGACAAAATTTTGGTCAACATCCCTACAAAATTTTCGGCAGTGGCAAAAGTCTGGAAGGTTCCCTGACTATGTTAGGAATCAGCTTTTTAGTCAGCTTGATTATTTTATCTTTTGTTAATGGCATTAATCCGCCAATTATTTTAGTATCTTTATTAACAGCGATCGGAGCTACTATTCTAGAAACTTTCTCGAAACTGGGTATAGATAATCTCACTGTACCGATTGGTAGCGCCGCCATTGCCTATTTTCTTACCCAAATTTTCATCTCAATCTAGGCTATCTCAGCTTTCAAACTACCGAAGACCGATGATATTCACTGGTAACTGATAACTGATCACTGGTAACTGATAACTGATAACTGATAACTGATATGACTTTTACGATCACTCAAAACCAAAATCAATATCTTACCTATTGTCTCAAGGATGAAGATGCTGACGCTTATCTGGAAGTGGTTCCCGCTAGGGGAGGAATCATCACCCGTTGGCAAATTTGCGGAGAAGATATTTTATATCTGGACACAGAAAGATTCAAAGATCCTAACCTCAGCGTCCGCGGAGGAGTCCCGATTTTATTCCCTATCTGTGGCAACTTACCCGATAATACCTATCAATATCAAGGCCGAAACTATAGCCTCAAACAACACGGATTTGCTCGTGATTTACCCTGGCAAGTGAGCAAACAAAGCACAGAAACTGCCGCTAGTTTAACCCTAGAATTAAACAGCAATGAAGCCACTCGTCAAGTATATCCCTTTGATTTTCAATTAATCTTTACCTATCAACTGCAAGGAAACAGCCTCAAAATTCACCAAAAAGTAATTAATCTTTCCCCCGAAAAAATGCCCTTTTCTATCGGGTTCCATCCCTATTTTCAAGTCACCGATAAAACCCGATTATCCTTTGATATTCCCTCCTCCCAATACCTCGATCAACGCACGAAAACCTTCCATTCCTACTCCGGCAACTTTGACTTTAATCTCGAAGAAATTGATGCCGCTTTTCCGCAAATTACTCGCCATCAAAGTAGTTTTAGTGATTCCTATCATCAACGTCAAATTATCCTCGGTTACGACGATCTTTATACAACTCTAGTTTTTTGGACCCTGAAAGATAAAAATTATATCTGTCTCGAACCCTGGAGCGCCCCCCGCAACGCCCTCAACACAGGCGAACAATTGACCTACTTAGAACCCCAGAGTAGCCGCGAGGCGATCGTGGAAATGCGAGTCAATCAAATTTAAATTACCCCTTGACTTAGCCCCGATAAGATGTTATATTGATAAATCGTGTGCAGAACACGAAACGGGTCGCTAGCTCAGCGGTAGAGCACTCGGCTTTTAACCGATTGGTCTTGGGTTCGAATCCCAGGCGACCCATAAAAACTTACTGATATAGAAAGATTGACTTGTCTTCCCCTGTCTATGGATTAGCCTTGCATACCAGCAGTCCCCAACTAGGACTGGCCCTCTCTAATTTCAGCGATGATAGTCGTCAACAAACTTGGGACTTAGACAGGGACTTATCGAACCTATTCCACCCCTATCTAAAACAGTTCCTAGCCCCGCAAAAATGGGCTGATTTAGCCTTTCTAGCCACTGCTAAGGGGCCCGGGAGCTTTACCAGTACCCGCATCGGTATAGTCACCGGTAGAACCCTAGCACAAGAATTACAGCTACCGATTTTTACCGTCTCCAGTCTAGCGGCTTTTGCTTGGTCACAACGGGATTTTTACCCCCTCGATACCTATCTAGCCCTAGAAATGCCCGCCACTAGGGGACAATTGTATGTAGGCATCTATCGGGGTAATCGGGTTTATTTAGCTGATAGCCTGATGACTCCGGAACAATGGCAGCAGACTTTAGAAAACTTAACTATTCCCTATCAAAGATTAGCCACACCCAGCTATTTAGGCATAAATGCCACCGATATCCTCGATTTAGCCCATTTGGATTGGCAAACGGGAAAACGCCCCCATTGGTCGGAGGCGCTACCGTTTTACGCGATGTGATTAGCAATTCCCTCTTTTTTTCCAACTATAACCAGCTAATCCGAGGGTTAGCAATCCTAAAACTGCGCTAGGTTCTGGGACAGGTTTGACGG
This sequence comes from Microcystis sp. M015S2, assembly GCF_020245945.1. Taxonomy (NCBI): domain Bacteria; kingdom Bacillati; phylum Cyanobacteriota; class Cyanophyceae; order Chroococcales; family Microcystaceae; genus Microcystis; species Microcystis sp. M015S2. The sequence continues at coordinate 16,623 of NZ_JADBTX010000126.1, read as the reverse complement.
AATAAATCGCCACATTACGACTCACTTCATTGGCAACAATTAACAGGGGAGTACCATTAGGACTATCGGCAGCCGGGATAAATAATAATCCTTCGGGAGAGATATCGCCTAATTGCCAATCGTTGATATAATTGGTGAACAAAGGATTACTAGGGTTGGTGATATCATAAACCATGAAACCGCCAGCCCTTTCTATTCCCACAAAACTATAGAGACGATTCCTCACGCTTCCTACTGCTAAACCTTCCGGTTCTGGCCCGCGGTTATCGCTACGACTATCGAAACTGCTAGGAGTGCCATCGGAATTAAAAATACTAGGAGTTAGGGGAGTTGTCGAAAAAGCCGCTAAAATTTGTTCAAAATCATCGCCACTATCGAAGACTTGGGACAGTCCATTAGTGACATTCCAAATCGAAAAAGAACGACCACCGTAGGCAAAAAGTTGGCTATATTGACCTTGGGCGTTAAGTCCGTCAATGCTAGAAACATCTAAACGTCCGAGATTTTGGGCTAATTGCAATTGGGCCGCATTAGGGAAAGCATTGGGGTCTAAAATTAGATTTTGATTAGAAACTCGTCGGGCCTCATTTCTAGTATCCCCTTCATTGGCAGTAATTAAATAGGTTTGTCCGGCGATGGTAACGGTAGCGATCGTATCCGGTTGATATAAGCCAAAAACCGGCCAATTATTAATATTTACCCCTCCATCTTGATCGCTAGGATCCAAACCATTACCCGGTGCGTTAAAATTTTTGGCTCCTAGGGGTAAAATACTGGTGACTTGAGCGTTAACAATATCGACTACGGCAATACCATTATTTTCCTGTAAAGCTACCCATGCAGTGGTTCCATCGTCGGAAACGGTGATGTATTCCGGTTCCACATCTTGGGAAACCGTTTGACCGGGAAAAATACGGACTCCCTGACTTCTTAAAGTGTTCTCTTGACCATTAAAACTGATAAAGGTAGCCGTGTTGACCGTGGCATTGAGAACACCAGCGCTTAAGTCAATAATACTAACGGAACCATCGGGATTGATTGCCCCTCTCGCTTCCCCTTCGTTAGCGACCAAAACCCGATTACCGTCAGGAGTAAAGGTTAACATATCTGGTAAAGCGCCCACAGTAACCTGACTCTGAAAGACACCATTAGTATCGAAAAATACTACACTGCCGTTATTGGTAATGGGATTAGCTTCCATGGCCAGGGCCACGATACCATTTTGGATGGCAACGCTGTTAACCCCTGCACCGTAGGGACTAAGATCGATCGAGGGTAAGGGAATTGGACTAGCGGGATTGCTGATATCGGCAATATCTAGACGATTATTGGGACCGATTACGAATAATTTGCGACTAGAGGGGTCATAAGCGGGAATTTCTGCCCCGAAGTTATTAGCAGCATTTGTACTATTGCCAAGACTGCTCAATCGGGTGATATTTAAAGCTGAGGCCGATTCAGTAACAATATTGATACTGCCAGCAATTGACAGCAAGGTTAATAGAAATTTCCAATGGTGACGATAGATAGCATGAATCATATTTTTAGCTGAAACCCTGCAAAAAAAGGCTAAACAATCGCATTTTTTCAGCACCAAGTTAAAGGAAGATTAAACAAGAGGGAAATTAAGGATATCTTCAAAATTTGGCCGAGAACAGTAAAAGCGAACTAGGAAAACGGGTTACTCGCTCGATTTTTAGTTGAACGGCTCATTTACCGGAGTGATAACATGGATTAGTATAAGCTCGATCAATATGGAATCAAGACTCGTGTTATCTACTCTCCTAGCCGATTTCAAGATCATTTTTGAACGTGACCCCGCTGCCCGCAACTGGTTAGAGGTACTGTTTTGTTATCCCGGATTACAGGCTTTACTGTGCCATCGCTTCGCCCATTGGCTATATCAGATCGGGATTCCCTTTATTCCCCGTTTAATTTCCCATCTTGCCCGTTTTCTGACTGGTATCGAAATTCACCCCGGCGCCCAAATAGGTCAGGGTGTTTTTATCGACCATGGCATGGGAGTTGTCATCGGAGAAACGGCCATTGTCGGTGATTATGCCCTCATCTATCAAGGAGTTACTTTAGGAGGGACGGGGAAAGAAAGCGGTAAACGTCACCCGACTCTAGGGGAAAATGTGGTCGTCGGCGCTGGGGCCAAGGTTTTAGGTAATATTTATCTGGGTAATAACGTTCGCGTCGGTGCTGGTTCTGTGGTCCTGCGCGATATTCCTGCCGATTGTACCGTTGTTGGTGTACCCGGTCGTTTAATCTATCGGGCCGGGACGCGGGTGGAACCCCTCGAACACGGTGATTTACCCGACTCGGAAGCGGTGGCTATTCGCGCTTTGGTGGACCGCATCGAACAACTGGAAAAACAAGTGTACGAATTGCGGCTAGAACGGTCAAAAGAACCAGATTATCGGATTAATTGCCCAGTTTTAGCCCATTTAGAAGAAGAAGCGAGTCATAGCTTTTGTCCTGCGGCCGATCGGGATATGCGCGAGTTTCTCGAAAGGGCGGTTTAACCCCGAGAATCTTCTGATATGATAGAAGACTGGTTTTCTAAATAAGTGGTTTTAATTAAATAGAAGATAGATTTTGCCTTCGCTCCCCCCTGCCCCCCCCTTAATCCCCCCTTGATAAGGGGGGTATCTGACAATTTTTAATAACTACTTACTTACTAGCTGAAACTCATTCATCAAGGCTATGATTGTTAAGGACTACTTGGCACCGTCCGATGGCTCAAACTGACTCAATCCGTATCCGTGGCGCACGACAACACAATCTCAAAAATGTTGATCTCGAATTACCCCGCAATCAGTTGATTGTTTTTACCGGAGTTTCGGGATCGGGCAAATCTTCCCTCGCTTTCGACACTATTTTTGCCGAGGGACAGCGCCGCTATGTGGAGTCCCTCAGCGCCTATGCGCGCCAATTTTTAGGACAATTAGATAAACCCGATGTGGATGCGATCGAGGGTTTAAGTCCGGCTATTTCCATTGACCAAAAATCCACTTCCCACAATCCCCGTTCTAGTGTGGGAACTGTTACGGAAATTTACGATTACTTGCGTTTATTGTTCGGTCGTGCCGGTGAACCCCATTGTCCCCATTGCGATCGCAATATTGCCCCCCAAACCATCGATCAAATGTGCGATCGAGTGATGGAATTAGCCGAGAAAACCCGTTTTCAAATCTTGGCCCCAGTAATTCGCGGCAAAAAAGGCACTCATAAGCAATTAATCTCTAGTTTGGCCTCCCAAGGCTTTGCCCGGGTGCGGATTGACGGCAAGGTAGTAGAATTATCCGAGGGCATCGAGTTAGATAAAAAACATCTTCATGATATCGAAATTGTTATCGATCGCCTGATCAAAAAAGAGGGTTTACAGGAAAGATTAGTAGATTCTTTAACCACTTGTTTAAAGCATTCCGATGGTGTAGCGATTGTAGAAATTCTCGATGAGAATAACGAAGATAATCCCGAAGTTACCAAAGAAATTGTCTTTTCCGAGAAATTTGCCTGTCCCGAACACGGGGCCGTTATGGAAGAATTATCCCCCCGTTTATTCTCTTTTAATTCTCCCTATGGTGCTTGTCCCAACTGTCACGGATTGGGCAGTTTACGGAAATTTTCGGCAGATTTAGTCATTCCAGACCCGAAACAACCGGTTTATTCTGCTATTGCCCCCTGGTCAGATAAGGATAATTCCTACTATCTTTCTCTCCTCTACGGTTTAGGGCAAGCTTTAGGTTTTGAAATTCAAACCCCTTGGCAGAAACTAACAAAAACCCAGCAAGATATCATTCTCTATGGGAGTAAAGAACCGATCTATTTTGAAGATGATTACCGTTACGATACTGGTCGCGGTTACTATCGAGAATTTGCGGGAGTGATCAATATCTTAGATAGGAATTATCAAGAAACTACCTCGGAAGTTATTAAACAAAGACTAGAGAAATATATTGTTAACCAAACCTGCGAAGTTTGTCACGGAAAAAGATTAAAACCGGAAGCTTTATCGGTACGTTTAGGACAATATACGATCACGGATTTTACTGGAGTTACCATTCGGGATTGTTTGCAGAGAATTAATGATTGTCATTTAACCCCAAGACAGGCATTAATTGGGGAATTAGCCATCAAAGAAATCAAAGCGAGACTACAATTTTTAATCGATGTGGGATTAGATTATCTTACCCTCGATCGACCGGCGATGACTTTATCCGGGGGAGAATCCCAACGAATTCGATTAGCCACTCAAATCGGTTCGGGATTAACGGGAGTATTATACGTTCTCGATGAACCTAGCATCGGATTACACCAAAGAGATAATAGTAAACTGTTAGAAACCCTGCAAAGATTGCGAGATTTAGGTAATACTTTAATTGTCGTCGAACACGATGAAGAAACGATTCGGGCAGCCGATTATGTGGTCGATATCGGTCCCAAAGCGGGGATTCATGGCGGAGAAATCATCTGTCAAGGCAGTTTTAAAACCCTTTTAAAGTCCAAAAAATCGATAACAGGGGCATACTTATCGGGACGCAAAGTTATTGAAACTCCCCCCCAAAGAAGGTATGGGAATGGTAATGCTTTAGTCTTAAAAAATTGCCATCAAAATAACCTAAGAAATATCGATGTAACGATTCCTTTAGGAAAATTAGTCTCGATTACGGGGGTATCTGGTTCAGGCAAATCCACCCTAATTAATGAGTTATTATATCCAGCTTTACAACATCATTTAACCCGTTTAACTCCCTTCCCCAAAGAGTTAGATAAAGTGGCAGGATTGGACGCGGTTGATAAAGTAATTGTCATTGACCAATCACCGATAGGACGCACTCCTCGGTCAAATCCTGCCACCTATACGGGGGTTTTTGACATTATTCGCGAGATTTTCACCGAAACCATCGAAGCAAAAGCTAGAGGTTACAAAGCGGGGCAGTTTTCTTTTAATGTTAAGGGAGGACGCTGTGAAGCTTGCCTAGGCCAAGGGGTAAACGTCATCGAGATGAATTTTCTCCCCGATGTCTATGTGCAGTGTGATGTGTGTAAAGGGGCGCGTTACAATCGGGAAACCCTACAGGTTAAGTATAAAGGTTATTCGATCGCCGATGTCTTAGATATGACGATCGAGGAAGCATTAAAGGTCTTTGAAAATGTCCCCCGGGCCACCACTAGATTACAAACTCTCGTGGATGTGGGTTTAGGATACTGTAAACTCGGTCAAAGTGCGCCCACTTTATCCGGTGGAGAAGCGCAAAGGGTGAAATTAGCGGCCGAATTATCCCGACGGGCCACGGGAAAAACCCTATATTTGATCGATGAACCGACTACGGGGTTATCTTTTTATGATGTGCATCATCTCTTAGATGTGTTACAAAGATTGGTCGATAAAGGTAATTCGATTATCGTCATCGAACATAATCTCGACGTGATTCGCTGTAGCGATTGGATTATTGATTTGGGACAGGAAGGAGGGGACAAGGGAGGAGAATTAATCGCGGTGGGAACACCGGAAACCGTGGCTAAATGTGAAAAATCCTACACCGGTCATTATCTTGCCCAAGCATTACTTCAATATCCCCCAAAAAAGCGGGATAATATTAGGGAAGAACACAGAGATAATAAAGCCAATGATCAAGATTAGTATTTAACTCTTGTTCGCTCTTAATTTCCTGACCGGTTTTCCAAGAATAAATTTTAATCTCTTGAAAGTAAGACCTTAACTGTCTTAATTGTTCTTTGGGGGTGGCGTAATAATTTTGGAGACGAAAATTATGGGGTTCATCCCGAATAATTGCATAGTCAGCAGTCAATAACTGTTGGTAGCTAAGAGAGGGATTACAGGCCCGCAAAATCGCCCAGATGACTAAATTGACATAGCTACTAAAAGGATTGAAACTAATCTTTTTTTTCCAATCGAATTCTGGGATAATTCCCTGAAGATTATGACTAGAAAAGCAAAAATAACCGCCAGTTTTACCGATGCGGCTAATTTCCTCTAAAACTAGAAAACGGTCAGCATGGGAAATATAATCAATGCCATTAAAACTAAAGAGAATAAAATCAAAATAATTATCCGCAAATTGTTCTAGATTTCTAGCATCGGCCACTTGCCAGACTAAATGGGGGAATTTTTGACGACAAGCGGCGATCATTTCCGCAGAATAATCAACACCGATATATTCTCCCACAAGAGGGGCAAAATACTTCGTAGTCCGTCCCGCACCTACCCCTAAATCAAGCATTTTCATCGTTGATAAATGCTCTTGCAGCAGGGTTAAAATTGTCTTTTCTGCCGGCTGTAGCGCGGTTAATTGGGCATAATAACCGACAATACTAGGGTCTCTATAGGTTTGCTGATTTTTGTCCTTAATCATTCTCGATCGCTCTTTCCTACTGCCATCTTTAAGAAAATATTTAGACTATCATAAGATGCGCTTAAATTATCCAATTGGCATCAATTACAAGGATAGCATTTTCCAAAAGTGATCAAAGAAATGTAAAGTTATTTTATAGTAGTTGTCTTTGGTGTCTGTCTGTGTTATAATTACCGGAACCAGTGATTGTTGGCACTTAGATAAAAAACTTCAAATATTTATTATCTTAATCAATAAGAAAAAACATTGGTCTTGAGATGATATGAAAAAAATTCTTTTCAGCAGTGCAGTATTCATGACACTTTTGTTATCTGGAGTTAGTCATGGATATACTCAGAATTGGGAAAAAGAGTCTTTTCCTATTCGAGCTTTGGAAGGAGATAATTGTAATCGAGTTGTTGAATTGATCTATCAATCAGAAAAATTAGCATCAAATGACTCTAGCACAAAAGTTTATTTTGAAGGGTTTTTAAGAAGAATAGGAAAAGATGAAGATCAAACAAATACATTGGGATTTTGTGAACCAGCAACGGACAGGGAAACTCTATCTATTAAGATTGTTGTTGAAAATAATAATGAAATAAAAAAGATTGAATTACGTTCAGAAAAATCTCCTGGATATATGATATTCACACCCATATCTTTCGATATAAAAAATAATTATATTTTAGCTCGATACTATTTAGCTAATAACTGGGGTTCAGTAGATACTGGATATTTCACATACGATCTAAAATCCGATAAATTATCTTATATAAAAGCTTGTCAAGAAGAAGATTGGGTCGAATATAGAGACTTTATTTCTTCATTAGAAATTGCTTTTAAGTGTTCTTCTTACGGTCAAGATCTAACAGAAACATCATTTATTTATGATATTTTTAATTCTAGCAATGGTCAAGTTTATCGAGTCAGAGAAAGAATCAGAATCAAACACGAAAGATTTGGTGAAATTGTTGATTCAATGTCAATCATCAAAAGGCAGGTTTTTTAACTAAATAAATCCTGCTAATACTGTATCAAAAATTACAGCTAGTTTAACGCTATTTTACATTTATAAGGAACTTAATTGCGTCGATAAACGCAGAAAGGAGTAATTCCAGATATAATATAAAGTCGTTAATAAGAAGGTTAAAAACACTGGTTCACCATCTTTAAGAAAATATTTAGACTATCATAAGATGCGCTTGAATTATCAACTTGGCATCAATGCAGCTTTTTAGTTCTTTTGTCTCATCTACAAGCATAGCATTTTCCAAAAGTGATAAAAGAAATGTAAAGTTATTTTATAGTAGTAGTCTGTCAAGTTAAAATTGACGGATATAATTTAGTTAATTTGATACGAGCATCTTCGGTAGTGAATTGCCAATCAACAGGAGAAGAAGATTGATTTCTTTGTTGTTCCCAAGCCTCCACTTCTTGGATTAAAGTTTCCTTGTCAGAAATACGTCGGTTAAGACACTGTCTATTTAAAACACTCAACTCAATTTCCGCCATATTTAACCAACTTCCATGTTTAGGAGTGTAATAGAACTCTAATTTATCTAAGATACGACGAGCTTCAGGGGGAGGAAATGCTTTGTATAATGAAGCTTTAACATGGGTATTTAAGTTGTCTTGAACGACTCGGATTTTTTCAGCATCTGGATAACGTTCATCTACCAAGTATTTCATTTGTTGGGCATAATCAATACTCGTCCGTTGGTCAGTGACCTCAACGTGCCTCCAAGCTTTTAAAGGTTCAAAAAACATAAATATATTACTAACTCCTTCTCGTTCATATTGATAATCAAAGCGTTCAGGTTGTCCGGGTTCAGGAGGTAAAGGTGGTCGAGTTTCTGAAATGAGTTGTTTGCAGCTTTCATCAAAACAAACCAAGGGATAGGCTGGGTCGTAGGGCAGGATATATAGCCCTAAAACTTCTGACCTCTGACACACAAACTCAGCATCTTCATTAGGGGGAATTACCCAACATTCTTGTAACCAAGGTTTAATTTCGTTTTTTTTAACACTTGTCTAATGCTTTCATGAGAAATGCTTTCTACATACTCTAACACGACCATTTGTTCTGCTAATAATCGTAACGTCCAACGATGATAACCTGTTGGCGTTTCTGAGCAAGCCAGAGCTATTAAATGGGCTTCTGTTTCTCCATCTATCTTTTTCAGTTTTGACGAGTTTTGGGGGCGAGGATTTATGGCTTGTTCTCATCCTTCTTCAACAAATCTTTGTCTGACTCTTTCTATTGTCCTTCTACTGACATCCAAGGCTTCACTGATCTGATGATCATTCCAGCCCCCATTCTCTTGACTAATATCTGCTTTGAGCAAGATACGAGCATGATTAATTTTTCGGGCAGCCGCTTTCCCTTTTTGGGTCAATTCTTGCAAATAAGTACGTTCATTCTCCGTTAGGGAGACAATATATTTTTTAGCTGGCATAACTGGAAGAGTTAGTCTAAATTTAACTCTCCTATTATCTGTCATTATTGCTTTGACAGACCACTAGCACCGGGAGAGGAAAGCTATGCTTTCAGGTTTACTAAACAAGGGGCAAAACAGTTTTGGGACAGAATCCAACAGCGATACAGCCCAGCAAAATTCTTTGAATGAAAAATATTTATCTGAAGATGCAAGTGACGTTATAAAAGCTGGCTCTAAATCTTACATGAATTATCGAGAACGGGCTGAATGGTTGAAAAAGTTAAAACAGCCGAAACAGGAAAACTAGGGTTAACTGTGATCTTTCAAAATAAAATTCCCCTTTTTCTTGGGGAATTTTATTTATCTTGTCTGATGGGATTATTTAGGGCTTCCAGTAATATTCAGCAAACCCTATATACTGGTCATCATTCATGCCATCGCTAAAAGCGAGGGACGAATGCTGACACTAAGTTAAAATTGCGGTAACGCACCATAAATTCTTATGCTTGGTTTTTGTCAGTTTAATGGGCGGAGTCGGACTCGAACCGACATGAGGGGCTGCCTCGCCACATTTTGAGTGTGGTGCGTCTACCAATTTCGCCATTCGCCCTTGGCACTAGCTTTATCATTATAACCCATTTTTGGCCCCTTTAACAAATTGTGATAATCGGGGGAACTAGCCCAACGATCGATTTCTCGCGCGCGTAGGACGGGGAGGGGATGGGTTAACTGTTGGGTTTGCAAACCCTTTAACATTTCGCCCATTTCCGAGGCGCTGACGGCATCGTAGGACTTGGCCTGATCGATAAAAGCCTCTAAATTTAATAAAGGTGCGAGACTGGGGGAACCTCCGGCTAACTTCATTAACACCGACATGACGATTTTTGGGTCTTGAACTGCCAATAAAGCCGCTCGATCGCAGCTAAACTCGGCGCAGCGCACCCAGGCTAACATTCTTTCCTGTAGGGATCGTGCTAACATTGTCCCCCAATTGGGCAGCAATCCCGCCGCTAGGACCATAATATTGGCTAAAGTGAGATAAACGCCGTGTTCACATTTGAGATGACCTAATTCGTGGGCGATTACCGCTTGAATTTCTGCGGGAGTCAGCATTTCAATTAGGGAAGTGTGGATAACCATAAACGGTTTTTTGCCGCGCATGGCGAAGGTATAGGCGTTAGGAACGGGGTTTTGTTGAATGTATAATTGAGGTGGTTCTAAGTCGAGAATTCGGCAAGCTTCTAGGAGTAGATTATGCAGGTCGGGTAATTGTTTTTCCCCCACCAAAACACTAGCAGCAATATTATTTAAGTAAAAGAATTCCTCAGCGACGGAACCTAACAAACTTCTTACGGCTATATCTAACCCAGGCAATTGTTTGAGGGAATTAGTCGCATCCAGGTCGATAGGATGCCGAAAATCATTGGCTTTTAAGCCGAGTAATAACTGTTTTGATAATTCCATATTCTTATTCATTTAACCAAGCTTTGACGCGTTCTAAACTTTTCCAATCGGGTTTTCTAGCCAAACCATCGGCGATATTTTCATCCACTTCTTGGCGAACTTCTTTGTTTAAACTAACTAATTGTTGGATTAGTTCGATATGTTCTCTGACTCCGGCGGTTTTGGTTTCTAACATAGCCAAAACCAAATTGATCCGGTTTTGGGGGGAAACTTTATCGAGTTTAACGGCTTTTTGGGCGGCTTTTAGGGCTAATTCCGGTTTATCGGTGAGCATATATAACCAAGCTAAACAGGACCAAACGGCGGCATTTTTCGGACTGCGATCGCTTAATTGTTTAAATTCTGGCAATAAACTGGCGGCGCTTTCTCCCTGTTGGTAGCGTTCTAAACCTTGTTCGAGGGTAAAATTGGCGGTTTCTGTCATTTTCAGTTGCGGGGTTAATCAAGGAGCAAATTTAACGGTTATCGGTGTATTACACGGGGTTAATACAATTCAACTTTATCTAGTATTCTAGCAAAATTTGTCCCCTTGTCAGCAAAATTTTAAAAGACGATGCCGCGTTCTCGCCAGATCATCAATAGGCCACTCATCGAAACGAATAACATCACTGCTTGTTTAAATTGCTGGGGACTCATTTTTTCTAAAACTTTTTGTCCTAACCAATTACCCGGCCAGGCCGCTAATCCTAATAATAAACCGTAACCGAGAAAAGGCAGATGTAAAACTCCAAAAGCTGCGTAGGCGATTAATTTGGCCACATGAACTACTACCATGTGAACGGATTTCGTTGCCACCATTGGTTCTTTAACTAGCCCATAGTTGATATAAAACAGGTTCATCATCGGGCCAGTACTACCAACTAATCCCGATAGGAAAGCGTAGATAAATCCCGAGGGCATAAAATACCAAGTTTTAATCTCAAAAAAAGGATTTTCTTCTTGGGGAAATAATTGTTTAAGCGAGGAGAAAACCAGAAAAATTCCCAAAACTAGCGGCAACCATTTGAGTTGTAAATGGGCAAAGACAAAAGCACCGAGGGTAGATCCCATAATTGCCCCGGGTAGATACCACACCGTCGAGGGCCAGTCAATGGCGCGCCAATACATTCCCATGCGTTGGACGTTACCGAGTAGCATCCCCGTGGTTAAAACCGGAGGAATGACGGCAGCATCGAGAAACCAACCTAAAACGGGGAGTAGAATCAGGGGACTGCCCCCACCAGCAAGGGTACTAAAAAACCAAGCTAGACTACCTGCCAACATCAAGGTAACAATGATCATCGAGTTGTAAAGTTAAGTTAAAAAGAGCTACTTAATCTATTATGATATCCTCTTTGGGGTCTTCATCGGTATAATGCCATTCCACATTGGGCATAGCCTCGAAAGCTTGCCGGACGTAATCTTCCCAGAGTTTCCGCATTTTGGCTAGGTAGGGATCTCCTAGGCGCAATTGTAACTTATGACGTAGGCTTAGGCTATTAGCTTCATACATACTCAAATAGATAGGCGGTCCGACGGAAATATTCGATTTCATGGTCGAATCGATGGAAAGTAAGGCACATTTTGCCATTTCCTCTAGGGGTGTATCATAGGTAATAGTGCGATCGAGAATCGGTTTACCGTATTTAGTTTCACCTATCTGTAAAAAGGGCGTTTCTTTGGTGGCTTGAATATGATTTCCCTGGGGATAAATCAGGAATAATTGCGGATCTTCTCCTTTAATTTGTCCCCCAAGAATAAACTTACATTTAAAATCAATATTATCTTTTTCTAGCCAGGTTCTTTCCCTAGCTTGTACTTGACGACTTTTATCACCGATATAGTGGGCGATATCGTAGAGATGAGTCAGAGAATGGAGATTTTTATCCTCTTGATTGTGCAGATCTCTTTTTAGTTCGTGAATCACTCCTTGGCTAATCGATAAATTGCCCGATGTACAGACCATAATTACTCTTTCTCCCGATACCGAAAAGTCAAATAATTTCCGATAGGCCGAGATATAATCGACTCCCGCATTCGTGCGAGAATCCGCCCCCATAACAATGCCAAAACGATTGATAATTCCTAAACAGTAAGTCATTTTCAGTTATCAGTAAACAGTAATCAGTGAACAGTAATCAGTAATCAGTAATCAGTAAACAGTAAACAGTAATTAGTGAAGAGTGAAGAGTGAAGAGTGAAGAGTGAAGACTGAGCGGTGAATAATATCATTTAAAGCTTAAAACTTAAAACTTAAAACTTTAATCTGATCACTAATCACTGATAACTAATCACTGATAACTGATGACTGATAACTGATAACTGATAACTGATAACTGAATTAAGCCATAACCATACCACCATCGACGTTAAAGACTTGACCAGTGATATAAATAGCGGCGGGATCGGCGGCTAAAAAACGCACCATTCCGGCGACTTCTTCTGGTTTTCCATAACGGGAGAGGGGAATATATTTGAGAATTTCATCTGCTTTGAGGTCATGAGTCATATCGGTTTCAATAAAGCCGGGGGCCACGGCATTAACAGTGATGCCTCGACTGGCAAATTCTTTGGCTAAAGTTTTCGTTAAACCGATAACACCGGCTTTAGCGGCGCTGTAATTAGATTGACCCGGATTACCCATCAAACCGGATACAGAAGTGATGTTAATTATGCGGCCGCTTTTCTGTTTTAACATCAATTTACTGACGGCCCGAGTGCAGAGAAAAACCCCGGTTAAATTGAGATCGATGACCGCTTGCCAGTCTTCTAATTTCATTCTTAACATTAGGGTATCCCGGGTAATACCGGCATTATTAACTAAGACATCAATATGACCGAATTTTTCCTTGGTACTGTCCACTAAATTATCCACTTCTTCGCTTTTAGCCACATCTGCTTGTAGAGCTATTGCCTTTCCCCCGGCCGCGGTAATTTCTTCGACAACGGCATCGGCAGCACTGCTAGATTTAGCATAGTTCACCACTACAGTAGCACCCTGGCTGGCTAATTCCAAGGCGATCGCTTTACCGATCCCTCGCGAGGCCCCGGTTACTATGGCTACTTTGTCTTGTAAATGCTGGCATTCTGCGGGTAATAGTTTCATAATTTTCTGCATTCCCCAAATAATCGTCAAATCTCAAGAGAAAACTTTGTACTGATAACTTTGCTCAAAACACTTCATTATCTCACAAGCGGGCCAATCTGACCGCAGCAATCCTCAATCGCGATCGCTCTGTCCCCACTTTCCTCTATAGTATCAGGGAGAATTGGCTGCCACTAATTGATCGAGTTGCTGCTGCATCAAATAACAGACTTTCTCATAACATTCGCGTACATAACGGCGGTCCCGGGCTGCTTTTTTGCCGTAACGTTCAAAAATAATTGGGGGACAAACCCGCGTATGTATCGGTACGGGTAAGGGAATATTCGGCAAGGGACCGATAGCTAGTCCCCAGGGTAAACCGAAATAGATGGGACAGGTCCCAGGGTCAATACCGAAAGGCCAAGGCATACCCTTTTTATGCAATTCTTTTAATTGAGGATAAATATCTTCGAGGACAAACAGAGTCGAGTGAGCGCCGTGGGAAATGGCGGGAATAATCGGCACTTCGTACTGTAAAGCTAGTTTAACAAAAGCTTGATTACCGGCAAAATGAATTTTATTTCTTAAACTGTGGGGACGGAAAACATCGGTAGCACCTCCTGGATAAATTAAGACACTAGCACCACTGTTCAAAGCTGCGATCGCCATTTTCGGATGAGCATGAATGGCCCCCATTTGGGCCACTAGATGCGCTTGGGATGGAAAAACTTGCCAGACTCGCGAATCCATCAAACCATAGACTAAGCGATCGCTGCCAAATCGTTGAAACCAATCATACATCATCATAAACATATCGGGAGCCGCTAAACCGCCGTTATGGGAGCCGATGAATAATACCTGTCCTGAGGGGGGAATATTTTCCCAACCATCGGTTTTAACGCGAAAATAATGGTGATAAAACCAATCCAGAAGGGGGACAAATTTTTCGATCACCTGCGGATCGCGATCCTCTAATGACCAACCCGTGAGGGTATCAACAGGGGCCTTGGCCGCTTGTAGGGATAATTCGGCAAAAGTGGCCGTAGATGAGACAAAAGAGCTAAAAATCTGCATTGATGGCCAGTGGATAATTTAATCGCATCTTATTATCGCAAATTTGGGTTAAAAAACCCATCGTTTTAGAACGGCTTTCCTTGATAATTTTAACATCTTTAATGTCTAATCTTCACAGTTGAACCAATTTTTATCTAATAATTGCTCTAAACTGTAAGGACATTCTCGGGGAAAATCGCTAGAAAAACCAGTTTTTTCTTGAACATAATCTAAAGCATCCTGATAGATTATCGGTAATTCCTCAGCTAAATAATTCTGTAAATTCGCCGTTAAATATTTTCTTAACTGAGTGCGAAAACTGATAATTTCCGCTCGCCAATGATTCCGATTTATTTCTGCTTCTGTTGTCCAATAGTGTAAAAGTAATAAATGTATGATCACTTGTTCAAGTAAGCTACTGACTCGGTTTTTATCTCTTTTACTCAAGCTTTCTAATTCCTCAATTAAATGGATTATATCTAATTCATCTAAGCGATTTTCCTTGAGGAGTTTTATTGTTTCCTCTAACCAAAGATGTTGATCAATTTCGTAAAGTAGGGGCAGGGTTTCTCCTCCCTCTACTTGCAAGGGATTCTGATTTAAAGTTTTCATTGCATTGTTTACGGTTCTTAATAGGAGATAAGTACCCTCATAGTGAGGACTTTAACCCTCATATATATATTAAGCCACTTTCTCCTAATTTTGATAGTGACACGGGAAAAATCACCGCCCACGCATATTGTCCCGTATTGCACGATCATCGCTGCCTAGAACGGGATGAATACGACAAATGTTACCACAGTCAGGCAAGTTCAGCTCTCGTTGCAGGGATAAGATGGTATTTTGTAGTTTCGATATTTTTGCACTTATTGCCTCTATTTTTTCCCTGATTGAAACAAGCTGTTCTCCAGCATCTTCATAGGCACGTCTTGTTTCCTGGTCTTTAGGATGTCGTCTTCCCCTGTTTTCGCGAGGATATACAACTGTATAAAGCACAAACAATGGATATAATCTCTTCCTCTCCTCCTGCCATTCCGAGATTTTCTTCTCCAGTTCTTTTATTAGAACTCTTGCAAATTAATTAGGGCTTGCTGAATAAATCTAAAAACCTTGCTGGATAAGACTTTTAGACTTTTTGGCAATCAAAAAGTACCAGCCCTGGGAGTGAGCGGGGGGAAAATTCAGGTACTTTTTCCCTGAAAATTAGGTAATTGACCACCTCAAAATCGGTAAAACCCCACACCCTACACCCCACACCCGTTCGGACCTGGGCGTGAGACTTCGGACGTTCGGCGAGCTCAGTCGAGCGGACGGTGAGCTTGTCGAACCGCCGCGTGAGCTTTTGTCGAACGCTCGGTCGAACGCTGATCTCACGGCCGAAGCCTGCCCCCACGAAAAACTTTTTCAGCAAACCCTAATTATATGTTATAGTAATGAGTTGACTAATTTTCCCCAAAAAATTAGTTGATTAGTACATTTGTTATGAATAAAAACCTGAAGTTTTACTTTTAACTCAAAACTCTTTAGAGCTGCTTTAATTTGGTTATCAAAACCTCTTTATTTAAGCGGCACAAACTATCTGAATTATAAAAATTGAGAATAAATTCTCCTTGTAGATTAATGTTTGACAACTTTTAAGAAGCAGCTACACCTGTCCCTAACTCATAGTTATAAATAGCCGCCAACAGGTTAACTCTTAAACTATATCTTCGACGACAATTCCAATATTTACAGGATAAGATTTTGAAGATTTTGAGTTTCCTATTTATAGGTTCAATGATAATCCTTTCTTTGGCTAAAGCCTTGTTATACTCCTTTTCTAACTCTGTTAATTTTCTATTTTTTGATTGCTTTTTCAGTGTATAACTATTACTATGATATGCAGCTATTCCCTGATAACCACTGTCTTATATACTGGTAGTTAAAGGATGAAAACGAACCCGACTTTTTTTAAATAAACTAAAATCATGACCGCTGCCTTTCCCACAAAAGACACAGATAATTTCCTCGGTATTTTTATCAGCTACTAATTGGGATTTTCAAGTATGATAAACTCTTTTACCACCCAAAAAATCTTTCTGTTTCTTTTGGGGGCGTTCAATGGGAGTTTCCGTTACATCCATTACCGTTACGACCGGTATCTCTGCTTGATTTAGTAGAGCTTTTTTTCCTTTTAAACGGAAGTTTCCCGATTGTCAAAGCATTTTTTCCGTCTTATTTACAATCCGACCTATAG
>NZ_JADBTX010000125.1:0-18373 GCF_020245945.1 Microcystis sp. M015S2 | reverse complement strand
TCGGGCTACATCAAATGTTCCAAAAAAATATAGAAGAGCTAATGCAAATTAGCCGCTATCGGTTGAAGGATTACATCAAAGGACAAAGAGCGATATCGCTTGCCCTATCTACCTTCTAGCTCGCTTGTCCCCCTCTCAGGGTCTTAGCTTAATGACAGACAATAGCTTGTTAGAGCTATAATCAGGGTTTTATGCCTAGAAAAGTCCCTGTTTACTTAATAAAGAAAATTTGACAAACTTATATAATAATGCTTGCTAGTGAAGCTTCTCGATAATTGATTCCCCATGACTTGGTTATATAAAACCCCCGGTATTCCCGATGAATTGTTTGAACGTTTGCCCGGGATTCCCCTGAGTAAACGCGAGGTGAGATTATTGATGATTTCCGCTTTGCGGTTAGGTGATGGGGGGGTTTTCTGGGATATTGGCGCAGGAACCGGCACTATTCCCGTTGAAATTGGCTTATTATGCCCCAATAGTCCGATTATTGCCATTGAAAGAGATGAAGAAGTGGCCAGTTTAATCCGCCGTAATTGCGATCGCTTTGGGGTAAAAAATGTTACGGTTTTTGAAGGCAGCGCGCCCGATTGTCTGCCCAATATATCCCTAGCACCCGATCGCGTCTGTATCGAGGGCGGCAAACCGATTAAATCGGTCCTGCAAGAAGTGTGGCAATACCTGAAACCCAATGGCCGCATCGTGGCTACGGCCAATAATTTAGAAACCCTCTATCAATTTTCCGAAGGCTTTTCTAATTTACAGGCGCGTAATATCGAGATCGTACAAGCGGCAGTAAATCGCCTAGAAACTAGGGGTATTCACCAAGTTTTTGCCGCCGTTGATCCCATGTTTATCCTGAGCGGCGATAAACTTTAATTGTGGATAACCTTCCATAAAGTTTTCTTAATCTATATAATTATGACAATGCCGCCTAATTTCTCTGGATTAACCATGCCTTGGCCACGCATTGTCAGCGCTATTTTTGCTATTGCCTTCGCACTGGGAATTATTATCGTTGGGGGTTGGTATTTCACCCTCGGCATCGGTGTTATCGTCTTTTTGGGACAATTAGAGTATTTTCGCTTAGTTCGCGCTAAAGGCATTGAACCGGCCGCTAAAACCACTCTCGTAGTTTCACAATTATTACTGCTGACGGCAACTATGGCAGCCCCCCTCACCGATGCCATGTTTCCCCTGGCCGGGGCGTTAATTTGTTTTTATCTGCTCTTTCAGCCTAAAATGGCGACAATTGCCGATATTTCCACCTCAATTCTCGGTCTGTTTTACGGTGGTTACTTACCCAGTTATTGGATTCGTTTACGCGTCGGTTTTTCTCCCGAAAGTGGTCCCGTGGCCATTGCCAGTAACTTACCCCTGATGGGATATTGGCCAGAATCGTGGATGGAACCGAAATTATTCCCGGCTGCTTTGACGGTGACTTTTCTGGCCTTCGGTTGCATTTGGGCCGCCGATATCGGAGCCTATATCATGGGAAAATGGTTAGGGAAAACCAGTTTATCGCTGATTAGTCCCAAAAAAACCGTGGAAGGTTCCTTTTTTGGCATTTTAGGCAGTATAGCGGTGGCCGATTTGGGTGCTTGGTATTTAGATTGGCCCTATTGGCAGCTGACGGGCTTAATTTTGGGCTTATTAATTGGTATTGTCAGTTTATTGGGTGATTTAACCGAATCGATGATGAAACGCGATGCTGGGGTCAAGGATTCCGGCCAGTTAATCCCCGGTCACGGTGGTATACTCGATCGCACTGATAGTTATGTCTTCACCGCTCCCCTAGTATATTATTTCGTCACTTTACTGCT
This sequence comes from Microcystis sp. M015S2, assembly GCF_020245945.1. NCBI lineage: Bacteria > Bacillati > Cyanobacteriota > Cyanophyceae > Chroococcales > Microcystaceae > Microcystis > Microcystis sp. M015S2. The sequence continues at coordinate 16,553 of NZ_JADBTX010000125.1, read as the reverse complement.
GCCCTTGTTGCGCTAGTAATTTGTTTCTTCTCCAAGTGCTAGATTAAAGATTAAACTCAAATTTGCGATTATGTCAGCAGTCGTCCATCCCCGGGGTAAAGTTTATCTTCTCGGTGCGGGAATCGGTCAGAGCAGTTTTCTCACCCTGCAAGCGCGAGCAATTTTAGCCACGGCCGAGGTTTTGCTGTATGATGCCCTAGTGGATAGTCAAATCTTCTCCCTCGTGCCGAAAACCTGTGTTTTAGTCGATGTAGGCAAACGGGGGGGACAACCCGGCGCCGAGCAACATCAGATTAATCAGATACTGGTTAATTATTGTCAAGAGGGAAAACGAGTTATTCGGCTTAAAAGTGGTGATCCGGGGGTTTTTGGGCGAGTATATCCTGAAATGTTGGCCCTAAAGCAGGCTGGCTGTGATTTTGAACTGATAACTGGTATTTCCTCCGCTTTAGCCGCTCCTTTATTGGCCGGAATTCCCCTGACGGAAAAGGATATTAGTCGCTGTTTTGCGGTCTTGAGCGCTCACGATCCCGAGTCTCTCGATTGGTCAGCTTTAGCTAAAATTGATACACTGGTGCTATTGATGGCTGGTCAGTCTTTAGGGCAAATTATCGAGAAATTATGCCAAAATGGGCGTAATATTCACGACTCGATCGCTATTATCCGCCAGGCGGGACGCAAGGAGCAACAAATTTGGCGCGGCACTTTAGAAAATATTCTCGCTCAAACCGCCGGGGTGTCCCTCTCACCCTCTATTATGGTCATTGGTCAAGTTGTGGATCTGGCGATTATGTCCTCTCCCCCACCCCTAGGCGGTAAAACTATTGTTATTACCCGTGCCGCCGAGCAAACGAGTCAATTTAGCGAAATTTTGCAAAATCAAGGCGCAGAAGTCCTGGAAATGCCCGCTTTAGAGATTCGTCCCCCCGACCGTTGGCAAGGTTTAGACGATGCCATCGCTCAGTTAAAAGAGTTTGATTGGCTGATTTTAACTTCTGCCAATGCTGTTAATTTTTTCTTCGATCGCTTGACATTTTGGGGAAAAGATGCTAGGGCTTTAGCGAGCGTGAAAATCGCCGTGGTGGGCAAAAAAACCAGCCAAGTTTTGCACTCACGGGGATTAAAAGCGGATTTTATCCCGGGGGATTTTGTCGCTGATGCTTTGGTAAACGAGTTTCCCGACCCGATTAGGGGGCAAAAATTCCTCTTTCCGCGCGTGGAAACGGGAGGGAGAGAGATATTAGTTAAGGAATTAACGGCCAAAGCTGGTCAGGTGACGGAAGTGGCCGCATATTATTCCGGATGTCCCGCACGCATGGATAGGGGCATCTGGGAAGCCTTTCGAGATGGGAAAGTCGATATAGTCACTTTTGCCAGTTCCAAAACCGTCCAGAATTTTTATCGGTTATTGCGACAAGAAACGGCAGAATTATCGGTTAATTCCCTCTTAGAAAAAGTTTGTCTGGCTTCTATCGGTCCGCAAACTTCAAAAACCTGTCAAGAGTTATTTGGTCGTGTTGATATCGAGGCGCGAGAATATACCCTAGAAGGATTGACTAGCGCTTTAATCGAGTGGAGTAAGACCTGACATCCTCGCCGCCGTATTTGCGGCAGCCGGGGTTGGGAGGATCAAAGCCCCCCTTATCAAGGGGGGTTGGGGGGATCAAAGCCCCTTATCAAGAAGGATCAAAGCCCCCCTTATCAAGAAGGATCAAAGCCCCTTATCAAGGGGGGTTGGGAGGATCAAAGCCCCCCTTATCAAGAAGGATCAAAGCCCCCCTTATCAAGAAGGATCAAAGCCCCCCTTATCAAGGGGGGTTGGGGGGATCAAAGCCCCTTATCAAGAAGGATCAAAGCCCCCCTTATCAAGAAGGATCAAAGCCCCTTATCAAGGGGGGTTGGGAGGATCAAAGCCCCCCTTATCAAGGGGGGTTGGGGGGATCAAACTTCCAATTACTCCACAAACTCCCTCAAAATTACTCAAAACTTCTTGATTAGTAAAGCGGATTACTGTTAATCCATAACCTGATAAAATTTGGGTTCTTTCTAAGTCATAGGTCTGAGCATCTTCCCTATTATGACTATCACCATCAATTTCAATCACTAATTTTAATTCGGGGCAATAAAAGTCAACAATAAATTGATCAATCGGTCTTTGGCGATGAACTCTATATTGAAAATTTTTTAAGTATTCATACCAAAGTTTTCTTTCAGCTTTGGTCATATTTTTACGGAGTTCTTTAGCTCGTTCTACGAGTTTGGGATTGTAGGGTAGATGATGATGATTGGTTAATTCCATAAGCTTACTTTCTGGTTAGTCATGTTACCGTACTTAGCCCCCCTTATCAAGGGGGGTTGGGGGGATCAAACTTAACGTGATTGCAGTTTTATTTATTAAAAAAAGAAAGATTATTTTTCAACTAATAAGTTTAGCATATATAGCGTTTTCTGTTCGCACGAGGTACATTATTAATGTTGAAAAGCTTAATCAGCAAAGGTTTAACTGTGCCACACAGGGGTGAGAACCGCTATAATATCCCTTATCAAGGAGTCGTAGGCGGGGGGATGAAACTTAAAGCGATTGCGTTTTTTTATTAAAAAATCAGGTGTTATTGTTGATAAGTTTTGCTGTTAGCAGGGGAATTTTGGGGGGTAGTTTTGAGGTTTGATCCCCCCAACCCCCCTTGATAAGGGGGGCTTTTTATTGGTTGAATTTGATCCCCCCAACCCCCCTTGATAAGGGGGGCTTTTTACTGGTTGAATTTGATCCCCCCAACCCCCCTTGATAAGGGGGGCTTTTTACTGGTTTAAGATGTATAAGTCTGTGATATATTACAGGTTACAAGTCGCTGCGCGAGAAAAGAGATACCCTCCACCACACGCGGCGACCAACCCCCCCCCTGGTGTGCGCCCCACGACCCTCCACCAAGGTGACGGTAGGTGTGCGTGCTTACTACCCTCTAATAAAAAAGTTAGCTCATCATAGCTCAACCAGTCTCCGCTCCTGCGCCAACCCACCTCGTCAGCGAATTTTTTATACACATCATAATCGTATTCCCCTGGGACACCACCGCAATCCAGCCAGACTTTTTTCTGCACAGAAAAGCCAAATTTGCTGCCGCTATTATCTACCCAGAGCTTATCAATCGTGCGTAACTCTTCACAGGGAAAGTTGTTAATGCTTTCTTCATCTAGCCAGCCTTCATCTTCCCTTTTAGCAATTAACAACATTAACCGCGCCGTTTCCTCATCGGCTTCGCGCCATTGGCCATTTTTCAGATAGGTTTCTAGTTGGGTAAAGAGAGAAGTCTGTCGTTTTTGTTCTAAAAATTCCAAACCTCGACGTTTTTTAACAGGTAATTCTCGATAACATCGCTCCGCTAATCCCTGAGCTTTAGGATTATCTTGATTATAAAAATGAACAATAAAATCAGTCGGATTAATCAATAAAGTTGCATACATAATGCAAGCCTCGTACCAGAGATTTTGCTGCCAATTTTCCTTGAGTAAATTTTCTTGCTTTAACCGTTTAATCTCCAAAGCAATTAAATAGGACTGAAAAAGATTATGGGCAAACTCATAGTATTCATCCTTTTTCAAAATTAACTCACTCACATGAATTAACCGCTCTACAAAATCCTTAGCCGAAGTGCTTTCAGTATAACCCAATTCCTGAATAAAATTTTGTGTAGAACTCAGTAATTCTGAATATTCAATCGTGGTTGTATTTCCCATTTTCAGGGCTAACTGTTGCAATGCTCGTTGACGATGATTTTCCTCATTATTATCTAAAATCATGTCAATGCCCCTAGCTTGAGGGCGAGTGATCAATTGCAGATCAAAAATTCGGCGAAATAAATCCACTCGTTGCTGAGGTAATTTTTGTCCCGAGCCAAAGTTTGCCCGATGTAACTGTACTATCATATTCAGATTTAAGGGATTTCTCGCCAAGGCTAATAGAGTAGAACTTTCCCCGGAATCATCGAGAGCAAATAACTGATTAATTAAATCCTTTGCTTTATTGTCGGCAGCTTCTTGTTTAGCTTTTAAACTTCTGCTAACTCTGGTTTCCTGCTCTTGCCAGAAATACCATTTATAGACAAAATCCTGAATATTTTTATCGGTAAATTCATTAATAAACACCTTTTGCCGAGGTTTATGCTCAGAGCGAAACGCTTGATAGCCTTTCGGACGAGAAGTTAAAATAAAATAGTTTTGGCGAAAATCGTGCCACTGTTTGCCAATCCATTGACTGACTTTTTCGGCATATTCGGGTTTAACTTCATCAAAACCATCAAACATCACTAACATTCGCTGACGGGTTAAATGACTTTTAGCCCAGTTCTCAGGTAAATCTAATTCTTGAGAAATATCTTGTTTAAGATGTCGCTCAATTAAGGTTGGTAAATCCAATCCTTCTGTGGTGGTAATCACTTCCTGCCATCTTCGTAAACGTAAAAAGACAGGAATTAAAAAAGGTGCATTTTGTTTCGGTTGTTTTAGAGCGTAGTTATAGGCTAAATGACGCAATAAAGTTGTTTTTCCTCGGCCACCAGGAGCCAGAATTAACAACCGTAAATCTGTCCTCTTTTTAGCCCGTCGCAATAAATCCCAAATATCATCCCCCGTACCTTTAGACTCTTCTTCTGAGCGCAGTTCTAATTGACTCAGATCCAAATTAATAAAAATTTCTTCTAGTTCCGGAGTAGAAAAACCAAAGATTGCATCTTCAATCCCTTCAATATCATCATAACGACAATCTGAATCCCGTAATTTAATTAAATATTTCCCGTCAGGATTAGCTAATTGCCAACGTATTTTTTCAAGTCCTTTGTCTAGCCAAACAAAAAAGCTTAAAGCTGTACCTTTACCATGATTTTTACCTTTGGTTCTTGCTGTTTCTAAAAACCCTTGACTCCAGGCTGATCCGTAGGTAAAAAAGCTCGTGACGATAAAGGTGACTCCCCCGACAATAATCGCCTTAACCGTGTCATGTTGACTAAGCCAAGTTAAGCCGCCTGTAATGCTACCCCCGATAATTGGAAGGGAAGGAGCGGAGGTTCGGAGTTGATGGGCAACAAAAGCAGTGATTTTTCCCGTCCAAACTTGAGCCTGTTCCTTTTCCTGGTCAAAATCTGATTCTTTTTTCTCTTCAGATTCGGATTCTTCCAGCTTTGCGGTTTTATCGTCCATAAATCACCTTTGATCAACCTCTTCTAATTATATTAGAACTCTATTGAAGATAGATTTTGGGTTCGATCCCCCCTGCCCCCCTTGATAAGGGGGGTGTTTGACAACTTAGCATCAAAATCTCTGTTTATTTTAATAACAATAAACGCTGGGGAGATAAAGTAACAGTCCAAGGCAAAGCTTGCTCCTTAATTTCTAACCATTTATCCTTATATAACTCTGCTTGGATATGAAAATCTTGATCGTGATTGGAGGGTTGATTAAGTTTCAGATAGAGAGTCACCCGATGGGGTCCTTCAATGGCATTAGCCAACCAACAGAGAAAAGTATTAATATCGCCTAAATCTCGACCGAAAATAATTTGATGAGCGCGAATTCCCGTATAGGCTAAATAGTCGGGAATTCTGGGAACGGTGTGTAATTTAACATCCCAATCAATGGCTTCCAATTGTTGATGATCAATGATTTTAGCACGGGAAAAATTCTTACAGCCGGTAATCTTGGCCAAACTAACGCTATCTGGTCGCTCAAAAATTTTCTGTTTAGAATTATTAGCAATTGCCCGCCCTTTTTCCATAACCAATAAATTCTCACATATTCGATAGGCTTCATCCATATTATGGGTAACAAAAATTGTCACGCCATCGTAATTACTTAAAGTTTTGATCATCTGACGTTCTAATTGAGCGCGTAGATGGGTATCAAGGGCAGAAAAAGGCTCATCTAATAATAAAGCTTCCGGACGACTAGCTAAAGCGCGAGCGATGGCGACCCGTTGCTGTTGTCCCCCCGATAATTGATGGGGATAACGGTTTTCCATGCCGGGTAACTGCACTAATTCCAATTGGTTGGCAATCTGCTGTTTAATAACTTTTTTAGATAAGTTTTTCGAGAGACCAAAAGCGATATTTTCTGCTACGGTGAGATGGGGAAAAAGAGCATAATTCTGCACCACAAAACCGATACGACGCTGACGACTGGGGAGATTAATTCCCTTTTCGGAATCGAAGAGAATGCGCCCATTTAAGACAATACGGCCCCTTGAGGGCGTTTCCACCCCAGCCAGCGATCGCAAAATCAGGCTTTTTCCCGAACCCGAAGCCCCTAATAGTCCTAATGGCTGATTTTGGCAGTTAAAAGTGACTGAGAGGTTAAAAACGGGTAAATGTTTCTCTATATCGACCAATAAGCCTATTTTATCCCTATAATGCTGATTTTCAGCTGCTAAAAGGGCAAAATCGCGACCCTCCCAGGGTGGCAGCCAGTCCTCCATCTCGTTAGGTTTGCTTTCTCCCGGTCGTCCTAATTGCTGTTTGCGTTGACTTTGCCAGAGATTAACGGCGATAATCCCCGATAGGGAGATTAACATGATAATAAACACCCATATCCAAGCCTCAGTCATCGCTCCTGCTTCCACAGCAAAGAAAATCGCCATCGGGATAGTTTGAGTTTGCCCCGGAATATTACCCGCTAACATCAAAGTCGCCCCAAATTCCCCCAAAGCGCGGGCAAAAGCTAGGGTTAATCCCGCTAATACCCCGGGGAAGGAGAGGGGCAAAAGTAGGCGCCAGAATATTTTCCCTTCCGATGCCCCTAGGGTGCGGGCAACCTGTAAAAGATTGGCATCCACCTGTTCAAAAGCCCCGAGGGTGGTTTTGTACATCAGGGGAAAAGCTACCACCGTCGCGGTGATGATGGCGGCATACCAAGTAAAAACGATGCGAAAATTGAATAAGTCTAATAACTGTCCTAATGGTCCGTTTTTGCCGAATAGAAGCAGTAAAATGAAGCCTACCACCGTCGGGGGCAAGATTAAGGGTGCGACGAAAACTGCCTCGATTAGGGATTTCCACCGTCCACGATAACCTAACATCCAATAAGCGGCGGCAATACCGAGAAAAAAGATGATTATCAGGGCAATGGTGGCGGTTTTCAGGGATATCCATAGGGGGGAAAAGTCGGGCATTGTTTATCTGGCTATTCCGAAGCCGAATTTTTCAAAAATGTTTTTAGCGGCTGTCCTGGTGAGATATTGGGCGAAAGTCTTGGCAGCTTGCGGGTTTTTACTGGCTTTTATCACAGCTATCGGGTAAATAATCGGAGAATGGAGATTATTGGCAGCCGTAGCCACTACTTTTACCCGGTCGGAAATTTTGGCATCGGTGATGTAAACAATGCCGGCATCGGCGTTACCAGTCTCTACGGCGGCGAGAACATTACGGACAGAGTTGGCAAAGACCAGTTTTAGTCTTATTTGCTCTAAAATGCCGAGATTTTTCAGAACTTCTTCACTGTACTGACCGACGGGAACGCTGCGCGGTTCACCCACGGCAATTCTTTTGACATTACTGTTAGTCAGGAAACGAAAATCGCTAATTTTTAGGGTGGAATTCTTGGGAACGATTAAAACTAGGCGATTAGTGAGCAGGTTTCTTCTGGTACTTGTATCGATTAAACCAGCTTTTGCTAAAGCGTCCATTTGCTTAGTCGCCGCCGAGAGGAAAACATCGGCCGGCGCACCTTGTGTAATTTGCTGTTGCAAAGCTCCCGACGCACCAAAGTTATAGTTAACTTTAATGTTGCCATGGGCTTTTTCAAACCCCGGCTTGATTTCTTCTAGGGCATCTTTGAGACTAGCGGCGGCGGAAACTAGAATTGTCTGGGTTTGTGCAGTGGCGATAGTAGAGGAAAAAAGGTTTATGCCCGCAGATAATAAGCAACTAAGGGCAATTGAGCCGATAAAAGCCAGAAAATATCGTCTTTTCATCAAGATTGATAGCAAGCGATCGATATTTATACATCTATCACAACCAATCCACCGCCCGAAATCTGTATCTAGGGTTTGCGGCAAAAAGTTTTTCTTGGGGAAGTGGGGAAGTGGGGAATGGGGGGGTGGGGTGTGGGAGGAATAAATAAAAATAATCTCCTGACGACCGACTCCTGACGACCGACTCCTAGAACTTAGGGAATCCTGTGAATTTTGAGGAAATTGGTTCCTTTAGTTTTCTGCATGGGAATTCCCGCCATAATCAGGATTTTATCGCCCGATTGCGCTAGATTTTTCTGAAGCAGAATTGATTCGGTTTGCTTTAACACATCCTCAAAGACGGACACCTGATGATCGAGAAGAATCGGGATCACACCCCAGACTAGGTTGAGACGGTGATAGACTCGTTTATTGGGAGTCATAGCAATGACGGGAACCGAGGGACGTTCCTTAGAAGCCAGTAGCGAAGTGTAGCCAGAGGTGGTAAAAGTGACAATATAACGGAGATTAAGGGTTTGATCGATCGCCACTAAAGCCTCACTGAGAGCGTGAGTTTCATCGGACTGATTGGGGGGAACATTATCAAACTTCACATCCGCTTCCACATCATGGGCGATTTTGGCCAACATAGCCACAGCTTTGACGGGAAAATCTCCCACTGCTGATTCCCCCGATAACATCACCGCATCGGTTCCATCGATAATTGCATTAGCCACATCACTGGCCTCGGCCCGAGTCGGTCGGGGATTGTGAATCATGCTTTCTAACATCTGGGTGGCAGTGATGACGGGAATAGTTTTCATGTTGCAGAGTTTGATAATGCGTTTTTGCAACATGGGGACTTTTTCGGGACTTAATTCTACTCCCAAATCGCCCCGGGCCACCATAATTCCGTCACATTCCTCGACAATTGACTCTAAATTTTCGATCGCTTGCGGTTTTTCAATTTTAGCTATCACTGGCACATCCCCATGATTTCTCTCGGCTAAAAATGCCTTAATCGCTTTGATATCTTCTCCTTTACGAACAAAACTGAGGGAAACCCAATCAACCCCCTGAGCAAGACCAAATTCTAGGTCTTGTTTGTCTTTTTCGGTCATGGAAGGTAAGCGCAAATTGAGACGGGGTAGATTGACTCCCTTGCGACTCTTGAGAATTCCTCCCTCCAATACTTGACATTTTAGGTCTTTTCCGTTAATTTCAACGATTTTTAGCTCTAATAAGCCATCATCAAGGAGAATTTGCTCACCTAACTTGGCTTCCTCGGCCAGATAGGGATAATCGATCGAAACCGTGTTCGCTTCTCCCCGATACTCATCCATGGGTACAAGGGTGAGATAATCGCCGTCGTTGATGGTAATGGAACCATTGGGGAGATTGCCGACGCGAATTTTCGGACCTTGTAAATCTTGCAGGAGAGTGATAGGATTGTCTAATTCTTGAGAAATTTGCCGTAAAAGGGTAACAACTCTCGCATGATCTTCGTAGCTACCGTGGGAAAAGTTTAGCCGCGCTACATTCATCCCCGCACCGATCATCTGCTTGAGGACTTCTGGCGAATTACTGGCAGGGCCGATCGTGGCTACGATCTTAGTTCTATGGTTAATAATTGACATGGAACCCTTACTGATCGATCTTGGGACGATTACATGATATTCAATTTAGGTTAACTAAAAGTGAAGCGGAAAACAAATTAAGCTTTTCCACAGAGTTGCAATCGCTCCCGGTCCACTGCTTCACCGTCAGGAGTCAGTGATCAGTGATCAGATTTGAGTTTTCAATACTATTAAGTGGCAAGTTGGGAGCTTTCTTTTCACTGATTACTGCTTACTGGACGGCTACGCCGTGCCTTTGGCAACACAGCAAAAAAGCTCCAGCGCTCCCCTGGAGTCTTAACGAGTAATTTTTTAGATAGTCAACAGCTTATATCGCCCGCATTTCCTTATCTTCCTCCACATCGAGAACCCCCGGCACTGCCTTTAAAGAGGGGATCAGCGATCGAGGGGCTGAACCGGTAATAATGCCGGAAACCGATAAGATATTATCTACTGTCATACCCAGGGATTGTAAATTATTGGCCACTGTCTGAATATCGCCTAAATGCTGTTCATCGATCGTCACGATAATCTGTTCCATGGCTATTAATGAAAGTAAAAAGATGAGCAGGAGTCAGGAGATGGGAGAGGGGAAGTGGGGAGAATAAATAAAAATAATCTCCTAACTCCTAACTCCTAACTCCTGACTCCTCAATACTGACTGCTAAGGCGCTTGGACCAGTCCACTACCCACATCAACGGTGGGAATAGACAGTCGCAAGGCTTTCGAGGTGAGTAACTGCCAGAGTTGCGCCCCGCGCACTCCCGAAGCTTGAGCGTGGAGAGCAGCAATTCCAGCCACATGGGGGGTAGCCATGCTGGTGCCGTTAAAAACGTCGTAACGTCGGGGCATCGGTACAGAAGAATAGATCGCCACCCCGGGGCCAGCGATATCTACGTTAGCACCTTGGGCAGTACCAGAACCACAGGAAAAAGAAGCTAATCGCAGATTACTATTGATCGCCGCCACGGCCATAATTGAGGGACTATTAGCCGGTTGACCCACAGTACCAGGCCGGTGATTGCCGGCCGCCGCGATAATCAAACAACCATTTTGCAGAGCGCGACGACCGATAGTTTCGTAGGCAGTGGAAGGAGTTGGAACTGTATTGCCCAAGGACATAGAAATCACCGCACAGCGACTGGCGATCGCCCATTCCATGCCGGCGAGAATCCAACTTTGGGAGCCACTGCCAGCATTACTGAGAACTTTGCCCGCATAAATGGTGGCTTCGTAGGCGACCCCGTAGCGGCGACCGTTGACATCTTTAAATCCGCAAGCGGTGCCGATACAGTGAGTGCCGTGACCTTGACCATCCTGCACCGCTTCTCCTGGTACAAAAGACTTACTTTGGATCGATCGCCCAAAAAAGTCGGGATGCTTTAAATCCATACCCGTATCTAGTACAGCCACATTAATGCCGCGACCAGTGCGACCAAGGGAATTGATTACTTTCGTGGCTTTTAATCCCCAAGTGGATTGGGCATCATCGAGAAAGGCTAGGGCTGCGAGATCCTTATCTCCCAGCTCTTTTTTAGCCTTGGACTGTTCATAAAAAAGATGATTGACGGCATCGCGATAACCCTTGAGGTATTCCGAGGATAAACCCTCCTCGATTGCATAGTAAATTCGTTCGGGTTCGATCGCTAAAATTGCCGAACTTTCCCCCGCTATGTTCATGACACCGCTCAAGGCTAAGTCATCCAGGGAAACCACTGCCACCCCCAAAGTCGGAAAGGTTCCCCCTCCCGCCGCATCTAGTTCTGAACTGTCCATGGCCGAATCGGCAAAGTCCCGGGCATCGGGCAAGGCAGATATCCCCGCCACATCTCGCAGGGCGGCGATTCCTTCCGGGGTTGCTCCATCTTGGAAAGTAACAATATATCGCCCCGTGGTTTCTTCATTTGAGGCGGTACTGGGGATGGGAAAACTCGCTTGTCCAGACATAAAAAATACCTCCAAAAAATGGATATTTTAGCTAATACAATCGCGGAAAAATGGCTTAACCACCAGCCTTTTTATCGAAGATTTTTCAATCATCAACCACTGGTCTAACCATCCTTTAATTGTTCAGGATGGTTCGGCAAAAGATGAGTCAGTTAATTACCCACCCTCAAAATGTTCACGGTTTGGGAAACCATTTTCCTAAGTTCACTTCGGTCTCTAAGTGCCGTTATTTCTGGACTCCAGCCCTGGCGGTGTTAAATTTTTTCTAGTAATTCAGGCTCTGGGAAACAACGGAACTAGGTTAGGGAATCTCAATCAATTTTTTTATGTATTTGGGCTTAAACCGATCATATAAGTTTAAAACCCTCACCTTATATTTAATCGCTATTAAGCTATGGTTTTCTTTCTGCGATCAGCCTAACATTACCTCAAGGATTTTGGCCAAAAAATTTACAAATCTTTGACAATGCTTGGCAGCACGGGGAAACAAAATAATACTTATGTTCTAACGGCAACCCTGAAGGATTCAGTCGGAAAACTGGCTTTCACGGTAGGATAAACTAATAACCATCTCCGCTCTTCGGCGTAGCTCAGAGACCACTCGTTTAGATTTCCTTATGACCAACACATTAGACGATAAAGCCATAGTCAAGGACTATTTTAACGCCACAGGATTCGATCGCTGGCGCCGGATTTATGGGGATGGCGAAGTTAACAAAGTACAAAAAGATATTCGCATCGGTCATCAACAGACGATCGATACCGTTATCGGTTGGTTAAAAAGTGATGACAATTTGCCCAATCTCTCAATCTGTGATGCCGGTTGTGGAGTCGGTAGTCTTAGTATTCCCCTCGCTAAAGCGGGCGCAACTATTTTCGCCAGTGATATTTCTGAGAAAATGGTGACAGAAGCCAAGGAAAGAGCAGCCAAAGAGTTAGCAGATACCAGTAAACTCACCTTTGCCGTTCAAGATTTAGAAGCATTAACCGGCCAATATCACACAGTCATCTGTCTTGATGTTCTCATTCACTATCCCACAGAAGAAGCATTAGGCATGATTAAACACCTGGGATCCCTAGCTCAATCCCGTTTAATCCTCAGTTTTGCCCCTAAAACCTGTTTATTAACCATTCTCAAGAAAATTGGTCAATTTTTCCCCGGTCCGAGTAAAACCACTCGCGCTTATCAACACAAGGAAAAAACTATTATCGCCGCTCTCAACGAAAATGGCTTTAAAATTGAACGGACGAGTATGACTAGCACTCGTTTCTATTTTTCCCGTATCCTCGAAGCTGTCCGCAGTGAATAAATAATGGCAGTCACCACCAGCAAATTAATCGAGTGGAAACAGCAAAAACGCGCGATTGTCACCCTCACAGCTTGGGATTATCCGATCGCGCGACTGCTCGATCGAGCAGGAATTGATATTATCTTGGTAGGTGATTCCTTAGCTATGACCGCTTTGGGCTATCCTACCACTTTACCGATCACCCTCGAGGCGATGATTCACCACGCAGCGGCCGTGTCTCGTGGGGTAAAACAAGCTTTAGTTGTCTGTGATTTGCCTTTTCTCAGCTATCAGGAAAGTGTCAGTCAGGCAATTCACTCCGCCGGAAGGATGTTAAAGGAAGCGGGAGTGCAAGGTGTAAAATTAGAGGGAGGTTATGCCGCTATGATCGAGACGATTAGCCGTTTAACCGAGATAGGCATTCCTGTTATGGGTCATATCGGATTAACTCCCCAGTCGGTGCATCGCTTAGGATACCGTCAGCAGGGAAAAACCCCATCGGATGCACAAAGACTAATCGAGGAAGCTTTAGCCTTGGAGAAAGCGGGAGTATTTGCCCTGGTTTTGGAACATATTCCCGCCAATTTAGCCGCTACTATTACCGATAAATTGACTATCCCGACGATTGGTATCGGTGCGGGGGAAGATTGTGATGGTCAGGTGTTGGTAACGGCGGATATTCTAGGATTAACCGAAAAAGCTCCCCCTTTTGCCAAAGTTTATGCTAATTTAAGCGAGACAATTACAAAAGCAGTTATAGAATTTGCCAAGGATGTGAGGAGAAATGAATAACGGCGAAAAAGCTACCTTTGGGGCCGGCTGTTTTTGGAAAACCGAGGACGCATTTCGGCGTTTATCGGGGGTTTTAGCCACTTCTGTGGGTTATATGGGGGGACATTTTCCCAATCCTAGTTATCTCGATGTGTTATCGCGAATTACCGGTCATGCGGAAGTGGCACAAATTGAATATAATCCCCAAGAAATAAGCTACGAGGCGTTATTAGCTGTTTTTTGGTCAATCCATGATCCGACTCAGTTAAATCGCCAAGGACCGGACCGGGGAGAACAATATCGATCGATTATTTTTTATCACACCCCGGAACAAAAGTTAATCGCCACTGCTTCCAAGCGTCAACTACAACTATCGGGAAAATTTCAGCAGGATATCGTTACTTTGATCGAACCCGCAGGAGATTATTATCTGGCCGATCAGTCCCATCAACAGTATTTGGAGAAAAAACAGGCTCGATCGGTCGGGGATTTCCAGAAAAAAATATAAAGACAGGTTCGGGGTATAATGTAAAGTTGCTTTCGCAGGAGATCAGGAAAAATGCCCGAGGCGGTCGGAGTCATTCAAACGTTGGGTTTTCCCCCCGTTTTAGCGGCGGCGGATGCCATGGTGAAAGGGGGACGAGTCACCCTAGTTTATTTTGATCTAGCGGAAAGGGGCGAATTTTTAGTGGCGATTCGCGGTCCGATTTCCGAGGTTAAACCGGCAGTAGAGGCAGGATTAGCGGCGGCGATGACCGCTTTTGGTGGCAATGTGGTCAGTCATTACATCGTACCGAATCCTCCAGAAAATGTACTGGCGGTTTTACCAGTGCAGCATACGGCTAAGTCAGACCGTTTTCGCAGTTAATTTCCCTAGCGATTTGCCCCAAACTAGACTATAGTTAAAGACTGGAAAATAGATTGGATTCTATCAATTGAACTTATCTGATTTTTGTTATTAGGAGTTAATTTATGACAGCCCAACCCGCGGTGGGATCGATCGAGACCAAAGGTTTCCCCGGTATTCTAGCGGCCGCCGATGCGATGGTAAAAGCAGGACGGATCACGATTGTTGGTTATTTAAGAGCAGGAAGCGCCCGTTTTACCCTCAATATTCGTGGGGATGTACAGGAGGTAAAAACCGCTATGGCTGCCGGCATTGAAGCCGTCAATAAAACCGAGGGGGCAGCTTTAGAAACCTGGGTAATTATTCCCCGTCCTCACGATAACGTGGTGGCTATTTTACCGATCGATTATAGCGAGGCAGTGGAACCTTTTCGCGCTGCTGCCGACGGTGCGATGGCACCAATCCGTCGTTAATATTCAAGGTCAATTTTTTGTTACCGGTTGGAACTTGTCTAGTTCCAACTTAGTTTTTAATGATGATTTAAGTTTTAGTCAGAAAACCAAATTTGATAATTGCTGCAACAGTTGCACCGATAACAGTGACTATCAAAGCCCATATTTGAGCCGTTGCCCTTTCTTTCAAGTCTTTGAGTTGGGAAACTTCGGCCTCTATTTGTTGACGTTTGATGATTTTTTCATAAAGAACATATTTGCCCAGCGCATTTTTTAAGTCTTCGACTTCCGATGTCCCGATAAAGCTTTTAATTTCATAGGATTCATTGGCAACAGCTAACCATCCTTTGATCGCATCTTTTAAGTTATGAGTGACTTCTTCTAGGCTATCACCTTCCGTGATGCAACCTGGAAGGGCTGGAACTTCTGCCCAATAACGGCCTTCTTCGGCAGGATGAATAATCGCTTTAATTTTCATAGCTGACTTGGGTTATCAAGAGTTTCTAATCTTCTTCTAATATAGCCTGAATTTTTGCTAATCGTTAGTTAATAGAAGTTATCCAAGAAACGGGACCCGCTATCACGTCAAGGGTTTCGTTATTGTCAAACATTTCTAGGAGATAACCTGCTTCTGGTTGTTGTTTGTTAGGAGGTGATAATTCTAGAATCGTCCCTTAATCGCCTTTTAAAAGATTGTGTTGAACTCTAAATATAGAACTTTCGTATCTTGAAAGTAGGTGATTTTTATGGCTTAAAATTCCTGTACTTTAAATAAGTTGTAAGTCATCTTTTTCTAAGTCATTAAGAGATTGATTCGTGATGAGAGAATAAAGAACATCGGGGTCTAAATCAGCCCCATTTTCCCAATAAATTGTCCCCCAATCAGGATTAATTTTGACGGTTTTAAAAAAATCTAAGTCTTTTAGCGGTTGAAAAATGCCAACAAACTCGATAATTTCTTCAAGATTAATAATCCCCTCTTGATTATCTTCAAATTTAAGATAAAGTTGATAATTATTTAGAGGTTTCACTTCAATAATATCTTTTAGCATGGTTTATTCTAATGGTAGGATTGGTCGTAAAGGTTCATTAAGTCTAGCAAGTTGCCAATTTTCCTTTAATTCTTGTTGATGAATAGCAGCCCATTCAATTACTAAACCAAGAATCCTTGGAGACAATTGACCTTGTAAAATAGTAAGATTTTTAATGTCAATAATCGCCTTTTGTTGATTATAGCGAACATGAAAATGAGCAGGTGTATGGTCGTTATAGTACATAGTGATAATAATTCCTAAAAAACGACTAATTTCTGGCATTGCGAATTTAAGATTATCTATAATTTGTGTTAAGTGGTGATAACAAGCTGATCTTCTGTTTCCAATTCTAATAGGATGGGAATTAAGTCTTTGGCAATATCAATGACGGCATCTATTGTATCAGCGTCAGCGACAAGTCCTTGTATATCGGGACTGGTGGCGACATAGTAATCTTGGCCGTTTTCTTGAAAGCGTTCAATGGTGAGGTTAATTTGGTTTTGCATGGGGAATCCATAGGGTTTATAGAATAATTTTATTATGACAACTCTTATAAACTTGAAGCTAATTCAGGCGCGACAATAGTTTTGAGGGAAAAAGCATTCAGATCCGTTAAGCTTTTGGCGTGTTCCAAGGTGATTGCACAAATATTCCCCTGCT
>NZ_JADBTX010000124.1:0-6945 GCF_020245945.1 Microcystis sp. M015S2 | reverse complement strand
TTTCTGCGGAACCTCCCAGCCAATACTGGAAACTTAACATAAAGTTGCGTGCGTCCTGAGCTTTTTCCATAGGGAGATATTTCAGGACTTGCGGTAAAGTTCGCAATAACTTTAACATCGCATCTTGGAAACCAGCGCCAGAGCTTTCCCTGCGCTTTTTCATGAAGTTAGCGATGACACTCTTAGACTGTCCCAATTGTGCCATCGAAAAGCTGCCTAACTTATTTAAGCGCATTACCTGGGGCATGGAGGGAAAGACGATCGCCGCGTCTAATTTATCCCGATGGGGACCGACAGCGGCCACAACCTTATCGGCTAAATCTTCGATAAAGATGAGAGAAGCGATGAAAATATTAGCCTTGGCCACATCCTCTTGAAAATTGCGATAATTTTCCCCATCGCGCAGTTCTTCGATTAAATAACCACTAATTTCGATCGCTAGTTTCGGGTTGTTAGCGTTGATTTCCCTGACCGCACTACTCAGCGCACTTTGGTACTGAGGTTCTAGCACGACATAGACCACCTTGACCAGCGATCGACCATTCAACGCGTCAGGAACTATGTGACGAATGGTGGACTTGACGTGAGTGAACATATATGATGGTTCTCCTTAGGATTGCTGAGTCTGGTATGAAGTGATTTTCGTCATCAGATGACGATCGCCCTTTGTTTAAGGTATTTAGATATATATGTTTCTGTTTTGTATCAGAAAATGTCACCCCAATGAGCATTTACTTTGGGTTTCGACACAATTTGATAAATATCTTGCCATATTTTGTAACAGATGGTAAAGAGCTTTTTGAGTAACTGCTCAGGCTTTTCTTTACAAAAATTAATATTTAATTTATTGACTTTTAATTACAAAAGTGTTAAAAATCAGCACCTCAGACGAGATGTCGCTGTTATAGTCGTTTCCAATAAGTTTGAGACAAGCGTTGCCGATTCAAAGAATGAGTTGATTGCTAAAAGCTCTGAAAACTGGTTGAGAATTTTGCCAAATCATACCGCTACTCAGCAACGCCAGATTTCGATCGAATGCTTCAGAAATGATTAACGAGCTCTGACAATAAATTCCCAGCCTTCGGGCATTTTCGTACCTTCCAGGTTAGCACCGAGCAGGTCAGCATCGCTCAGGTCAGCACCCATCAGGTCAGCATCCCTCAGGTCAGCATCCCTCAGGCTAGCACCGATCAGGTTAGCACGGCTCAGGTTAGCACCCCTCAGGTCAGCACCGCCCAGGTGAGCACCGATCAGGTTAGCACGGTTCAGGTCAGCACCGACCAGGATAGCACGGCTCAGGATAGCACGGCTCAGGATAGCACGGCTCAGGTTAGCACCGCTCAGGTCAGCACCGCTCAGGTCTTTATCACCCCGCATCACCTTCCTTACATCCAATCGATTAGCCATAGTCTTCTCCTTAATTTAGGGTATATGAAAGGATTAATTCAACGAGCAGACAGTCATAGACAAGGTTCTCTGCTGATTGCTACGTCTTTTGTAATGTAATGTACTACAACAATCTATAAAAATCAATGATGGGAAAAGTCAGAAGCCCATTAGAAGTAATGCAATGAGACAGATGTTTAGGAATCAGGAAAATGACGAGAATGGCATCCGTCAAATCTTCAAACAAGCGTAGATCGAGTGACGGATTTTATCAACCAGCGACCGCGAAAATCCTTTGACTATCGCACGTCTTAAGTACCTAGACTTAGGAGTTAAGCGTACTATTAAAAACGGATTTAGTATAACTAGGTTAGAGGTTTACTCAAAATTGTGTCAATGACTGATACTAAATCCAGTTATTAAAAACTGATTATGTATTCCCCCTTTTGCATGAGTAGAAAAGGGGTTTCTCCGAGAAACCCCTTTTCTGTCTCGGAATTGATCATTGCTAATTCAATTCCATCGTCTCGGAGTCTCCCCAAAACGAAACCCTGATAACTCACCATTAAGATAATTGCTATATGTAGGTAGGTGTTAAAAATTATCAGATGCCCCCCTTATTAAGGGGGGATTAAGGGGGGATCCCCCCGCCTATCGGCACCCCCCTTATTAAGGGGGGCAGGGGGGATCGAACCTAAAATCCATTTTTAATTTAATTATAACCACCTAATTATGTAGTAGAATACAATGAGAAATACCAGTTAAACCCAGCAGATTATAACTCTGACAGTTAATGTGTGTTAGTCGGTGATAAACCCTATTATTTTCAGTAATCGATCGACAATGTTTTTTAATTGGATAACTTTACCCTATTTATTAATTAATCCTGTTTTAATTCCCTTGAGTATAGCTCGATCGGAAACTATTCTTGCTCAAGAAGTCAGCGATCCTAATTATAAAAAACTGGTGCAGTACGCTCAAAATCAACAACTCGATCGCTTACCCATGGCTGATATAATCCAGAATATCGCCACTCAATTTTTAGGAGCAAAATATCAAGCAGGATTACTCAATCGCTCGGCAACAGAAAAATTATTTATCTCTTTAAAAGAGTTTGATTGTGTCCTGTTTGTGGAAACAGTTCTCGCTTTGAGTCACAATTTTGCTTTAAAAAATTATCAGTATTCTGCTTTTAGTCAGCAGGTTTTAAATCAACGTTATCGCCACGGTATTCTCGATGGTTATTGTAGTCGTCTGCATTACTTTTCCGATTGGATTAATGACAACCAAAAACGAGGCAATCTAGAAAATATTACTCAAAAATTAGGTGGAATTACTCTTAACAAAAAGCTCAACTTTATCAGCAAAAACCGCCCTCTATACCCCCAGTTAAAAACTCAAAATAATTACGATTGTATTCAACAGGTAGAACGGCAATTAGAAAGTTTATCCTTAACCTATATTCCCACCCCTAAGATTAAAGATATTTACCCACAACTACAAGCTGGAGATATTATCGGTGTCGTGACTAATATCCCTGGTTTAGATACCACCCATACCGGTCTAGTTTATCGCTTTCCCGATGGCAAAATTGGCTTAATTCATGCCTCTCCTGCTGGTCAAATTACCATTGCTAAAGACCTAGAAAAATATATCACTAAAGTTGACAAAGCCATCGGTATTTTTGTAGTTCGTCCCCTTGATCCAAGAAATAATTAACCCTGAATTGCTTTAGCTAATTGAACGTGCAGTTTATGACTGGCTTTAAAAGCCATGTAATGAGCGGTGGGAATGGTTCCCAGTAAACTCAAATCACCAATTAAGTCCAATAATTTATGTCTTGCTGGCTCATTATCAAAGCGTAAAGGAGGATTTAACCATTGATTTTGATCGCAGACTAAAGCATTTTCTAAACTGCCTCCTTTAATTAAACCAGCCTTTTGCAGATACTCAATTTGATCGGCAAAACCGAAAGTCCGGGCAGCCGCGATCGCATCTCGAAAACTTTCTTGATCAGGACTCCAACTATACCATTGATTACCGATGGGTTTATAGGTAAAATCGATGCCGTAGGTAAAACGTAATTCAGGAGAAGGAATCACCGCCACAAAAGCATCTCCTTCGTACAACCAAATCGGTTGAGAAATAGTTAAATCTGATGGAGAAAAAGAGTTATTTAAACCAGCATTTTCGATCGCTTCCACCCAGATTTTGGCCGAACCATCGAGGAGGGGAATTTCCGCACCATCCACCTCAATGCGAGCGTCCTCTACCCCCAAAGCGGTTAAGGCCGCTAATAAATGCTCAACGGTTCTAACTTTTGCTTCTCCTTGTCCCAATTCCGTTGATAAAGTCGTTTGGTAAACCGAAGAAACTAGAGCGGGAATAATCGGTTGATTGGCTAAATCTCTGCGGACAAAATAACGTCCTTCCCCGGGGTTTGCCTCACAGACGCGCACCCGTGTTATTTCCCCTGAATGCAGGCCAATTCCCGATAATTCAAATTGTTTAGCGATAGTAGAAACCATAATTGTTAAGCAGTAAAGCTTTTATCCGTGAACAACAAAAAGAACTAAATTTATCGATAACTGATAACTGATAACTGATAACTGATTAGAATCGTTCCCCGATACCGAAATGGAGACGAGAACCACCATCGACATTAAAACCGTAGTCAACCCGAATTTGGCCGACGGGAGATTGTACCCGAACACCCAAACCGTAACCGAGACCGGTACCGGGTAAATCCCGGACAATCCCGGGTTGGCCGGGGACATCGCCTTGGGAACCAACAGTAGTGCCGAAATCGACAAATAACGCCCCCCCAATAATTGCTACTATGGGGAAACGATATTCGGCGGTGGCTTGGAAATAACTGCGACCGCTACCCACTTCCCCCTCGGCGTAACCCCGTACAGAGTTACTACCCCCAACGATAAAAGCATCGTAGGGGGGTAAATCGCCTAATACTGTCCCTGCTTGCACATTAAAAGCGAGGGATTGCTGACCTTTAAAAATATCGGTTTCAAAGAGATTAAAGGAATTAATAAACCGAACGGGGATAAAGTAACTGTAACTACCCCGAACACGAGTGCCTAAAATACTGCCAGAACCGACCGGAATAGTTTGTTCTAAACCTAGACGCAGGAAAGAACCACTGGTGGGCTGCAGGGGATTATCGCGAAAATCTCGAATAGCGCCAATATTTAGGGAAAGTAGATCATCAATCCCAGAGGAACTAAAAGCCAGTTGTTGACTACCAAAACCATTGAGAGGTGCAGAGACGGGGGAGATGTCACCATTGGCATTTTGCACCTGTACCTGTTGATAGTTAAAGCCTAGGGAAAGCACCCATTTTGGTTTCGTAAACACATCGGGGGCCAAAGGACGGACAAAAGTAATACCGCCACCCGTCCGGACGATACGGGGACTATCATTATCGTTAAGCGTCCTAATTGAGGAATTTTCCCCATCATAAACCAGAGAAATCGACTGTCGCCGGAAAACGTTCACCGTGTAGGAAGTGCGGAAATTATCCGTGGCAATCCAAGGATCGGAAAAACTCAGATCGAATAAAAATTCCCGTTCCCCTAACTGGAATTCTGCCCCTAAAGTTTGGTTATTACCGCCAAAATTGCGCTGTTGATAGCTAACAGTCCCGAATAAGCCCGCATTCGAGCTAATACCACCCCCAGCGGCTAGGGAACCGGTATTACCTTCCACCACATCGACGTTAACAATCACCTCCCTTGGGTCGCTGCCGGGAGAAAAAGACAGACGCACATCCTCGAATAAACCGAGACCGAAAACACGCTGTAAATCCTGTTGGGCCGTATTGCGGTTAAAAATATCCCCCGCTTTTAGGCGCATTTCCCTAGTAATGATAAATTCTCTGGTTTTACCCTTGACCGGTTCCTGTTCGACGTTAAAGTAGCGTACTTGAATTTTTTCGATTAAACCTTCGGAAATGACCAGAATCACGCGACCATCGGGAGTTACTTGCGGCGCACCGATCACCTGGGCCAGATCATAGCCGTTTTTGCTGTACCAGTCATTGATTTTTTTTACCCCCGCCTGTAATTCCCGCAAATTCAGGGTTTTGCCGTATTGACCGGCGAAAATTTCCTCGACCACGCCGGCAGGTAAAATCGATTTGTCCAGGGTTTCCGGGGCAATTTGAATCTGTACGCCCTGAAAAACGGGGTTAGCTTGCACCTCGAAGGTGACTCGCACCCCTAGGGGCGTATCTTGGGGAACTGCCCGCACATCGGCAAAAAAGCCCGTGGCAAAAACGGCGTTAATATCTTCTTGTAGTTGGGTTCGAGTCGTGCTGCGTCCGGGTCGGGTGCGAATGGTATTATAAACTAGATTTTCTAATTCTCGATCGGCCCCCTGTACTACCACTTCAGCCACCAAAACCCGCGACTCCTCCGCCGGCGCTGGTGGGGCCGTTGTCGGAGTTTCCGGGGGGGTTGGGGTTTCCGTCGGGGTTTCCGGCGCTGGTGCCACGGGTGGAGTAGTTTCTGCCGTCGCGGGAGGAGACTGTACTAGCTGCTCGACGCGGGGAAAAACCGTTTCTGGGGGTTCTTCTTCGGCCATTACCGTCCCGTGAAATAATCCGAAAATAGCCAGCAGCAGGGCCAGCGAGGAGTATCGCCTCGAAAAATTGAGATTTTTAAGCACTTCCACACACCCAGTAACACCATTATGGTTTTGTTTGTTTTCTCTGCCCGAGAAATTTAACGAACGTTAAAACTCTAGCAGATCGCTTACTCTCAGTAAATCCCGGCTTGACCGGTGACTCAAGAGATGCTGCCTCAGGTCTGATATTTGTCAGCCGTCAGCATTAAGTTTTTATCTTGCCATATCTTAGCTTTTTCTGGTTTGGCTCTATCCCAATTCACCATCGAGGATTATTGCCACCTCGGTTGGCGCACAATTAGTTACGTCGGGGCAGCTGTTAACGTCTCGTTTGTAATAACTGTACCAGTTGCGAGACCTGTTGGCGATTGAACATTTGCAGCAGGGTACTAGCTACTAATTCCGGTTCCAGGGTAATCAGGATTTGTGGTAATTTGGCGGTGGCTAATAATTGCAATTCTTGACTGACGGTGATTTCTTCCCCGCGACCCCATTCTAATAAATCACTAGCTTGTTTTAATTCTTTAATAATAACTGGGGCGAGAGTGCGATAGGAATGTTTGGGGTTAGCCAGTGCCGATTGGGCATTTTTAACTAAATATTGCCATTGTTGCTGTTCTGAAGCCAATTGAGACAGAGGTAAAATTAATTTTTGTAATTGCTGACGGGACGCGCTGGTTTCTTCCTGTTTAAACAGTTGTAACATCTGTTTGAGGATATCTCTGACGCTGATGGAGATAGAAGAGTCCGCTGCAATAGCTGGGGTCGATTTTCCCCGGCCGAGAAGATAGTTAAGATGGGCCTGTAATTCGGCAAAAGTCGCTTCACCGTTTTTAATGATCGCGTTAGCTTCCTCGGCTGGCAAACCTGAGGGAGCCTGCAGCTTATCGATCAATATCTGAAGCAGATCATAACTCT
>NZ_JADBTX010000123.1:0-13069 GCF_020245945.1 Microcystis sp. M015S2 | reverse complement strand
TAAATCTAAAAACCTTGTTGGATAAGACTTTTAGACCTTTTGTCAATCAAAAAGTACCGGATATGGGAGTGATCGGGGGGAAATTTAGGCACTTTTTCCCTGAAAATTAGGTAATTGACCGCCTGAAAATGGGTAAAACCCCACACCCCACACCCCACACCCCACACCCCACACCCCACACCCCACACCCTGCCCCCACCAACAAACTTTTTGCCGCAAACCCTACTTATCATCTACCTATCTTAAAAACTTGACATTTCTACACTAAATTCTATATTCTGCGGACGAGGCCGTACAACCTAGCGAGTTAATCTGCGCTAAGTTACTACAAACCTTTTTTCCGAGCAGATGCTCAGAAGATAGACCATCAATCAAGAACAATTTCAACCTTCTTAACCTTAAATTGGAAAAATGACCAAAAATCAGCAAATTCTGGCAAAACTCGGGGGGGGGTAGCCTTGCTCTCCTTCTTTCCCTAGGTTTAGGACAACAAGCTTCTGCTGTCACCCTCGTTGAGAACTTATCTCAAGGAAATAATGGCACAGGAGATGTAGCCATTAACGTTTGGCAAGGATCAAGCTTTACAACTGGCAGTAGCAGTTATAACCTTAATTCTGCTACTCTTTTGTTCGGAGAAAACACCGCCGATCCCAACTTGTTTGTTCGTCTCTATAGCAACAGCAGTGGAACCCCCGGCACTCAGCTAACCAGTTTTACTAACCCGGCTTCCATTACCACCTCTCTCGCCAATAACACCTTTACCCTGGCTACTCCGTACACATTAGCCGCTAATACCACTTACTGGTTAGTCAGTGGTATTTCAAGTGGTACTGGGTCTTATATTTGGGGGTATACCTCATCTGCCGCTCAAACAGGACTCCCTGGTTGGACGATTGGTGATGGTTTCGTTAAAAGTAACAGTCAAGGGGGAAGTTGGGATTCTTTTCCTACGGATGGCCCTTACCAATTTAGCCTTGAGGGGACTACTTCTCCACCACCCACTAGCGTCCCTGAACCGGGTTCTGTGGTTGCCTTGTTAGGATTGGGAGGATTAGGGTTAGCTTCTAGCCTGAAGAAACGGAAATAGGAACAGTAGGGTGGGGGCGACTCGATTCTCTTGTCTCGTGCCAAGGTTCCACCTGGCAATGGCAAAAGTCAGCGTCTCCCTCCCTTCCCCGATAGGTTATATATGTAGGGTCTGCTGAATAAAGCTAAAAACTTTGTTGGGTAAGACTTTTAGACTTTTTGAAATCAAAAAGTGCCGGGCATGGGAGTGATCGGGGGGAAATTTAGGCACTTTTCCCTGAAAATTAGGTAATTGACCGCCTGAAAATGGGTAAAACCCTACACCCCACACCCCACACCCTGCCCCCACCAACAAACTTTTTCAACAGACCCTAATTAACTTAACAATATAATCCCTGAATCCACTGCCATTCTTGGGCTAATCCTTCGGCTAAAGAGACTTGGGGGTTATAACCTAAAATAGTACGCGCTTTGGTGACATCGGCGGCGGTGTGACGGGCATCTCCCCGGGCCAATCCTTGATGCGATCGCTTGATCGGTTTACCGATGACTTTTTCCATCGTATCCAAGACATCCAGTAAAACCACGCGACTGCCACCACCAATATTAAACACCTCACCCACCGCTTCCGGCACGACGGCAGCGGCTAAATTAGCGGCTACAGCATCGCTAATGAAGGTAAAATCGCGGGTTTGTTTGCCATCCCCGTAGATGCCGATTGGTTTACCCGCGATCGCTGCTTGAAAAAACTTATGGAAAGCCATATCGGGACGTTGCCGCGGTCCATAAACGGTGAAATAACGCAAGGCAGTGACGGGAACGTTAAAATTCTGGTGATATAGCCAACAGAGTCTTTCTGCCGCTAATTTGGTGATGCCGTAGGGTGAAACTGGTTGGGGACAAAGGGTTTCCGGAGTCGGCATCGTTTCCGCGTTGCCATACACCGAGGAGGTGGAAGCAAAAACCATCCGTTGTAAAGAAGGGGTTTCCTTAGCGGCCTCAAGAATAATTTGAGTAGCATTTATATTTCTTTCGGTATATTGACGAAATCCATCACCCCAGCTTGCTCTGACTCCCGCTTGGGCTGCCTGATGAAATAATACTTCTACTCCTGGCAACAGTTGTCTCCAGTCGAGGGCTTGTATATCCGCTTCAATTAACTTAAATTCGGGATATTTTGCTAGAATATGGGCATTTTTGCGCTTTAAACTGGGGTCGTAATAATCGTTAAATTGATCGATACCGATCACCTGATCTCCTTGTTCTAAAAGCTTTTCTGCCAAGTTAGAACCGATAAAACCCGCGACACCAGTAACAATATGAGTAGCCATTTAATCCTAGTCGTTGATATTTTGTATCGATTGTAATCATTTTTGCGCTTTTTGCCGCAATCAATTTCCGTCGTCCGCTGTCAGCTTTTAGGGGTCAAAATCGATAGATTTATTATATCTCCTGCAAAAATCAAATAGATTAGGAGACAGGAGACGGTCTAGAGGAGGACAGGGTAAGCGCATCTTAACAATCCTTGACAAAATGAACTTTAGGTGAGTTGCTTACCCAGAGGACGATTCAGACATATTTGAGGAAAATTGCCCATCTCAATTGTTAAGCAAAAATCGACCAAATGGGTCGATTTCGTGACTATTCTGATTGACTGGTATCACTTGAAATACCCGCACAGCAAACGGATCACAAAATTGGCCAATTGTCAATAGCGTTTAAGATGCTCTCACCCTGGTTGCTGCTTAAATTAACCTGCTCCAACAAGTTATTAATTATCGGTTAATTTCCCTGACTCATATAGTCTTAAATTTGCCAAAAGCGCGAGGATGTCCAGCTTTTTGGGAACAAAGAAAATAGCGCGCGGGTTCGTAATGATTTTCAGCACTAAAAGGGGAACAGAAATTATCTCCGAGTAAATCTTCTCGCACAAAGAAAGCATTCACTCCCGAAAAACTACAAGCTACCAATTTATAACCCTTTTGATGACCAAGTTTTTCTAGAGCTTTCAAACTTGATCCCATATGACTATTATATTTCCATTGGTGACTGGGATTATACTGCATCACCCAACTGGATTCGGGGGGATAAATAGCATTATATTCAAGAATTACCACCCAGGGACGATAATTAGTAATTGCTTGCCAGACCCAATAATCATTACCATCAATATCAATGGATAATAAATCTAATTCTGTCGGTACATTGCCCTCTCGAAACAAGTCTTCAATATTTTCGGCAGTGATAAAAGTATTTTTTAAAGTTAATTGTTGCTTAGCAATTAAATCTTCAAAAGATTGGCGAATACTTTTACAAAATCGCTCACTGCCTTCAATCCAATAACCTTGCCATCCTTTCACTAACAAATAGGTACTATTATTTTCTAAACCGTTGCCAACTCCAAATTCCACAAAGAATTTATTTGTGGTTCCAATGCGATTAAAAATTTCGCTAGTAATGCCATCTTCTCCCGCTTGCGAAAAAACCTTAAATTCGTAGCGGTTTAGTTTTTTAGGGCTATCATATTTTGGGTTTTTATACAAGTTTTCTAGCAGATAATTGTCAATTTGTAACTCTGTTAGTATATCTTGATATTTTGAGGAGGCACTATTCAGAGACTTAAGGTTTTTGAGAATCTCTGGGATTGCTTGCCAAACTGCCGCCATATTTTTGAGAAAGGTTTTCATGGATTTTAACTACAATTAACGAGTATTTTTTGATTCAATCGGTTGTTTAGATAACACTTGTGAATAACGGAGTCGGAGAAGAATTTTTTTTGCCCAATGTTGAAACACTTTCAATTGATGACGTTTGCTGGGTAAACGCAGTATATAGACAAATCGACGCATTATATCAGCTAATCTACCAGTAATATTAATGCCAAAACTGGAGACAAGGGCTGATTGTTTACCTAAGGTTAACATATCACCTAAATGCAGATAATAATAGGATTTGAGCGATTTTTTTCTAATCACTGCCGAGATATTTTTGGCTACTACACTGGCTGCTTGATAGGCTGCTTGTGCTGTGGCAGGAATTACCTGTTTACTAGGATAAATTTCGGCTATATCCCCAACGGCAAAAACTTCGGGATAGTCGATTAATTGTAAACTGGAACGGGTTAATAATTTGCCTTGTGCTGTTTTCTGACAATCTAAATTATTGATCCAATCCTGTGCCTCAGTTCCTGCTGTCCACAATAATAAATCAATGGGGATAACCTCATTTATATTATCTTTAAATACGGTTATGGAATTAGCGTTAACTTCCTTTAATCCCGTGTTTAAATAGATACTAACATTCTTGACTAAAAGGGAACGATAGGAAGTAACACGCACCGATTTAGGGAAGTTTTGCAGTATTTCCTCGTTCTTTTCCACTAGATGAACTTTGCCTTTTTTTCCTAAACGATCAGCCACCTTACAGGCTAATTCTACCCCATTGGGACCGCCGCCAATAATTGCTAAATTAATTGAGGATTTTCCTTGAGTTTCTAAGTCATGAATTGCCATTTGTAATTTTTCCACATCCTCTAAACTCCGAAAAGTTAGCCCATAATCGGCTAACCCCGGTATAGCCGGCCAACGATTCCGCACTCCCACCGCTAAAACGAGGTAATCGTAATCTATAACTTCCTCATTTTCTAAATATACTTGATGATTGTTTAAGTCAATATTACTGGCTTTTTGAGTTTTTAAATTAACCTGAGTTCCTGTTAATAATTGACGGTAGGAAGGGGCAATTTCCCAGCGTTGCAATTCTCCTGTAATTAGTTCATAGAGAAGGGGAGTAAAGAGAAAATGGTCTTTCGGTTCGACTAAAGTTATTTGCCATTGACCCGATTTTACTGCTGTTAATCGACTCAGATCTAGTGCCGTGTATAACCCTCCAAAACCACCCCCCAGAATGCAAATCTTAGTTATTGGTTTATTCATGGATTTTTATTCTCAGTTGTGTTTAAGATGGGTTTAAGTTCCGAAACTAATTGTTCTGAACGAATAATTCTCGCCGGGGGCAAAAGATGATAGTGAGTGTCAGCAAAAATAGTAGAATCGGTCTTAATATTCAAGTCTTTTGGGTCGTAAATTGTTGGCACAACCCGACTTAATTCTTCGGCAGATTTGCGAATATTAGCAACGGTTTTACCATCATTTTTAGCATAAACCCAGGGCAAAGAAACTACCAAAGTCGCCCCTTTTGCTTCTAAATCTTTCTTGAGTTTTTCAATCAATTTAATTGAATGAGGAGAAGCAGCCGTATCAAAGGTCATTTGCCACCATTTCCCTGTTCTTTCCTTAACTATAGTCGGATCACCTGTATTAGTAATCGGATCGGAAAGATAACCCGTCATTCTGCCTTTAGTGAATAAATCAACCATCGATTTAGTAACTGGACGCATCCCCGGAATACCTAATAACCAAGTATCCTCGATCATGGTTTTTAAAGGTATTCCACCTAACCCCGGTTTGCCAATAGCGACGCTAAAAGGTGCGGATCCCCAAAGTCCTTCGCCGCGATTAAAACCGTCCTCATCCATGAGCATGAGATATTCAGGAATCAGCAGAATGACATCTCCTTGGCGCGCTTTTTCGAGAATCATAGCGGCAATGACATTTAACCCGATGTCCCCCTGTAAACCGAAGTTAACCACCGGAATTCCCAATTCTTTGGCCATTAATTCCGAATTTATGCTATAATGCGCCCCCGATCCCGCCGTGACGATTAAACGCCGCGGTGCTTCGACCTTTGCTGCGATCGCTGATTTTTCCTCGTACATCATCCGCAACCAGCTTAATTCGCCGCCGTAGATGACATTATAAACAAAGCCGAGGGACCAAGCGACTCCCACAGAAGCTAACCAGGGGAAAGGGTTAAAGGATTTAGTATTCATCAGAATTCAAAGTAAATAAAGTCACCGGTATTAGTGGAAGCTAGGAGAATAGTTAAACATAGCAATATTTTAGACAGCCAAGGGGATAACAATAGTTCATATTCAAATTTTTTCTGGGCAATAGCCAAATGTTCGAGGATTAAAACAATGATACCAAGAACTAAAGCAACGCTTAAAACTGCTCCTTGATTAAGACTATAGGAACTAAAAATCTCACCGATATTAGCTAAGGAATAATTGAAAGGATTGGCAATAACCAGCATTTTGCCGATTAATCTTCTGGTGTTAACCTCCATGAAAAAGAGACAACCAAAAATGACAGCCAATTGCGTTAAAGCCCAGGAGATAATTTGTGGCTGAGAAACGTATTTTCCGACGAAAGCATAGAAAGGTCGGCCCAGATAACGGAGTAATAATAATAATGCCCCGTGGTAAGCACCCCAAAAGATGAAATTCCAAGCTGCACCGTGCCAGAAACCAGAGAGAGTAAAGGTAATGAATAGATAAAAAGGCGCCCAATTTTTATTGGAACCCATCAGGGGTAAAAACACATAATCCCGAAACCAAGTGCTGAGAGTAATATGCCAACGTCGCCAAAATTCGTTAATACTTTGGGATGTGTAGGGTGCTAAAAAGTTTAATTCCAATCTAACGCCGACAAAATAGGCTAAACCAACAGCAATAAAGCTATAACCGCCGAAGTCAAAATAGATTCTCAGGGTGAATAAAAAGGCCTCAAACCAGATATACCAAGCATTGTCGATCATCTTATCTAATTCGATGTAGGGCGCAATGTTATCGGCGAGGACAAATTTCATAAATAAACCGAGGGAAAGCCAACGCAAACCCTTCTCGAAGTTTTCTCCTGTAAATTTGAGGCGAAATCCCTCCATTTGTGGTAATAAATCCCGGCGACGCTCGATCGGACCTGCGACAATTTGGGGGAAAAAGGAGATAAAATTGACATAATCGAGGACGGCTAGGGGTTTCTTTTTCTTTTCGCGTAGGGAGTCCACGACGAAAGCCACCATCTGGAAGGTATAGAAGGATACCCCCGGTGGGATTTGGCTAGGCACGGGAATCGGAGAAAGTTCCTTCCAGTTAGGGGGGAGGGAAACGAATAATCCGATGATTTCCTGCACAAAAAAGCCGAAATACTTGAAGTAGGCAAGGACGAGAATATCGATGACGATAACGATAGTGGCTAGGAGATTCGCTTTCCAGCCGCTCATTTTCAGCACTAGCCAGACCATAATGTAGTTAAAGGCTAGAGAAACGATGAAAACGAGGAAACTGGTGCGACTGGCGTAATAAAACAGGATTAGGGACAGCACCGCTAATCCGACCCCATCAAAAACACCTCGCCAGAGATTGAAGGACTTCGCTATATAGCGTGCCGTTAGGAAAGGAACACTAAAAAGGATTAATATCCACCAAAATATAAAATCAGAGTAATTCAACGTGTGTTAACTCCTGATGGTCTGTGTTACCTTGTTTGAGATTGGTTTCCTGACTTCTGATGCTCAGAGACGAGGGATTTTCTTGACAAGCTTATCAAACTTTGTCAAACTTGTCCATAAAATTACCTTCATCCATCCTAAAAAATCGAGGCTAGACAAGCAATGCTTTACCAAAAACTGTTAGATGCACATAAACGCTATCGGCAATTTAAGACTTATCCCCATATTGCCGATCAATATTGGTCTAGTCAGTTGGCAGAGCATAATATTAGTCCTAATTATGTGGAATATGATGCTAAATCTGGTCAACTTTTTTATAAACCTTTAGGGGTCAGTTTAAGCAAAAATAAGCAAGATTTCCTCTTGGGTAGTAAAGTTTTTAACAAAGCTAACGCCTTAAAAGCTCTGGCTGATTGTAAATTTTATATCGATGAGCAACAGGAATTAATTATCGAGATCGATGGAGTTAAGTTAATTATCGAGACGGGACAGGATTTAGATATCGTCCATGAAATTTTCCTTTTAGGTGTATATAATTTCCTCTATGATAAGCCCTGTGTAGCGATTGATATTGGTATGAATACGGGTTTTGCTAGTCTCTTTTTTGCCAATCGAGCTAATGTGAAAGCTGTCTATAGTTACGAACCTTTTAAGGCTACCTACGACCAAGCTTTAAGAAATTTTGCCCTCAATCCTAATCTAGCGGAGAAGATTAAAGCTTTTGATTATGGAGTCGGCGCTCGTGATGAAATTATTCAAGTCGAATACGATTACACCGTGAAAGGTAGTGTTGGTATTTCTGGTATTGACAACCAATTAAAACCTTTTGCCTCGAAACAAACAGCTACAGCCGATTTAATTCTTAAACCTTTCACCGATGTGTTTAAAGGTATTACCTCTGACTATCCCGATATCGATATAGTTGCCAAGATTGATTGTGAAGGTTCCGAATACGAAATCCTCGATTCTTTAGCGGCAACTGGTCAATTGGGACAGATTAAAATTGTCATGATGGAATGGCATAAAAAGGGTCCCGATGCTTTAGTCAAACATCTGCAAGACTTCGGTTTTATCATCTTCTCCAGGATGCCTCGCAGTAAAAATGTCGGCACTTTGTACGCAATTAAACCCTAAAGTACAGAAGTGAGGTGATGGGGAGATAGGGAGATGGGGAAATTTCAACTAATACCCCAAAACCCCAACACCTTCTAACTGCTAACTGCTAACTGCTAACTGATAACTGCTAACTGATAACTGCTTTACTGTGCTTGACAATAGGTATTAAAAGCTTCGCCAGTTTCTTTTTCTAATTGTCCGGCTTTTCTTACCTTTTCCTGTGCTAATTTTGCCCCGTTTTTATTGCGAGTTTCGATAACTTGAATTATTTCACGAGTGGCAGTGGCATAATCTTCATAGACTTGAGCGAAAGCGATTTTATATTTCTCTAGTTCTGGATCTTTCACTGCTAATTTTTTCATATTTTCCGCACCCTGTTCGATTTTATCGGCGGCTAATAGCCAACTTTTTTGGTCAATTTCTCTCCCTTGACCGTTGGTTAAGGATTTGGTTTCTTGGGCCACTTCGTTGGCAATCCGATAGATTTTTTGACATTGAAACTGTTTACTATCAGCACAACTTGCTAAAAAAGTCAAGCCGATAAATATTAAGATTATTTGGTTATTCATACCATTGTATTCGAGAGGATTCTAGGGAAGCTTATAACAGTAAACTATCAGCCTCTAGCAGTTTTTTACTGTTAAGCGTGTCTTTTTTGATGCCAATTCCAGGCGTGTTCAACTATTACCTTGAGATCGGCATATTGGGGATGCCAACCGAGAACCTGTTTAGCTTTATCACTACTGCCGATTAAAATGGGGGCATCACCTGCCCTTCTGGGACTTTCGATTACGGGAATATCTAAACCAGTTACTGCTTGCGCTGTTTCAATCACTTCACGCACAGAAAAACCGTTACCATTGCCCAAATTAAACACATTACTTTCGCCCCCATTTAAGAGATATTCTAAGCCTAAAACGTGAGCCTGTGCCAAATCATTGACATGGATATAATCGCGAACAGCAGTGCCATCGGGAGTATCATAATCCGTGCCGAAAATTGACAGGGAATCCCGTTTTTTCAGGGCAGTTAATAAAGCCAGGGGAATTAAATGGGTTTCCGGTTGGTGATCTTCCCCTAATAAACCACTGGGATCGGCTCCTGAAGCATTAAAATAACGGAAAGCCACCGATTTTAAACCGTAGGCCGAATCAAAATCCCGAAGAATTTGTTCCACCATTTCCTTACTGGCAGCGTAGGGACTAAGGGGATGATGGGGATGACTTTCCGTCATCGGAATTTCTTTCGGCATTCCATAAATAG
The DNA here is from genome assembly GCF_020245945.1 of Microcystis sp. M015S2. NCBI lineage: Bacteria > Bacillati > Cyanobacteriota > Cyanophyceae > Chroococcales > Microcystaceae > Microcystis > Microcystis sp. M015S2. The sequence goes on along the minus strand of NZ_JADBTX010000123.1, from coordinate 3,313 downwards.
CACAGGTGGAAGAAAAAACAAATTTCTTCACATCGGCGGCGATCATCGCTTGCAAAAGAGTCAGACTCCCACTAACATTATTTTGATAGTAAATGGCTGGTTCCTGCACCGATTCCCCCACGGCAATAAAAGCGGCAAAGTGCATGACAGCGGCAATATCACGACTAGCAAATAAATTATCCAGCAGCGATCGATCCCTGGTATCACCGACAATTAACTCAACTTTTAATATATCCTTAATGATTTCGGCGTGACCGTAGGATAAATTATCGAGTACGATGACGGAATAACCGGCATTTTTGAGCGCTAGAACCGCATGGGAACCAATATAACCCGCACCGCCAGTAACGAGAATGGTAGGTTTAACTTGAGACACGCGATCATACCTATTTGAAATTGACTTGTCTATAACTTTATACCCTAATTTTGCTTTTATTTGACCATCATGTTAAGTCCCCTCGATCTATCTCTTTCCCTTGACAAGGAAACTTATCAATCACAAATTAAAGATTTAATGGAACAACTGCGATCGCTACAGCAGTCCTGTTGGGAATGTAAATTACCCGTGGTGGTGGTTTTGGAAGGTTGGGCGGCGGCAGGCAAGGGAACTTTAGTCAAAAAAATGGTTAACTATATGGATCCTCGGGGTTTTACCGTCCATCCAATTTTAACCCCTTCCTCCCAAGAGGAAAGTTACCCGTTTTTGTGGCGATTTTGGCAAAAACTGCCAGCAAAGGGCAGTATTGGCATTTTTTATCACAGTTGGTACACCCATCTACTAGAGGATCGACTCTTAAATAAATTGCCCTCCTCCCAGATTCCTCTAGTTATGCGCGATATCAACACCTTTGAGCGACAATTATTTGATGATCGGGTCGCGATCGCTAAATTCTGGATTCATCTCAGTCAAAAGGAATTAAAGTCACGCATCAAAGAATACGCCGAAAATGAGCTAGAATCTTGGCGCGTGCGTCCGGAAGATTGGCAACAGGCCAAACGTTATGATGAGTATGCCAGTTTAGCTGAGGAAATGATTACCTACACTAGCACGGGGGCTGCCCCTTGGACATTGGTGGAGGGCAACTGTCAACGCTGGGCCCGGGTAAAAGTTCTCTCCCAATTAGTCGGTACGATCGCTCAAGCTTTGGATCAGCGGCAATTACCGCTCGAACCTCCTGTCAATCTACCACCCCAAGCCCAATTACTGCCCACGGAGCCCGATTATCTGGGGAGAGTGGACTTAAGTGCCAAATTGGAAAAAGAAGAATATAAAATCCGTTTGCGTCAGGCACAGGTAGAATTAAGAAAACTGCAATTAGAGATTTTTCAGGCAAATATTCCCGTTTTAGTCCTGTTTGAGGGGTGGGATGCCGCCGGCAAGGGAGGGGCGATCAAACGCTTAACCGATACCCTCGATCCTCGCAGTTATCAAGTGATTGCCTTTGCTGCCCCGACGGAGGAAGAACACCGCTATCATTACCTCTGGCGCTTCTGGCGCAAATTACCCGCAGCCAAAACTATCGGTATATTTGATCGCAGTTGGTATGGACGGGTTTTGGTGGAGAGAGTGGAAGGATTCGCTAAAGATATGGACTGGCGGCGGGCATATCAAGAAATTAACGAATTTGAGGCCCAATTAACCCATTCAGGCTGTGTTTTAGTCAAATTTTGGTTACATATTAGCCCCGAAGAACAGTTAAATCGCTTCAACGAGCGCCAAAATAACCCCTATCGTCAACATAAACTCACCGATGAAGATTGGCGCAATCGAGAAAAACAGCCCCTCTACCATGTGGCAGTTAATCACATGGTAGCCCGCACTAGCACCCCCGTCGCCCCTTGGACAATTGTGGCGGCAAATGACAAGTATTTCGCCCGCGTTAAAGTCATAGAAACAGTCATTGCCGCTATTGAAACGGGTTTGAAACAACGGGGATAGGGGAGATAGGGGGATAGGGATTTTTTCGATTCACCCTCTCTTAACCCTGATGTGCTGAGAAGCAGAGTCGAGAACTTGATTGAACGTTTTCAATGTCCACCAGAGGAGAAACAATCATGAATCTCAATGAGTTGCCAGGGGCCGAGATCATCTTACCCGGACTGAGGGAGCTTCACAATGGTGAGTCTAATACCATTGGGGCGTTGCTAGTTGCGATCGCAGCGACGCGCCTAACCGAAGTCGGTTTCGATATCCCTAAAAATCACCTAGCTGCAGAGCCAGAGCTAACCTTGTATGCCTATCTCCAAGAGGAACGGGATGATGCTTATCCTTACTATAATGCTTTGCTGAATCGCCTCAACAGCTTTTGCAATGCACTCGAACTCGGTTATAAAATATTATGACAATTTCCCCCAGTTTAATTTCTCCCGATCTCAGTTTGGCCGATATTCCCCTAGAGGAAACCCTCTCTTTAGGAGTGATGGCTTCTGGTAGTGGTTCCAATTTTGCTGTTTTGGCGGCAGCGATCGCCAAAAAACAACTCAATGCCCGAATTCCTGTCCTCATCTACAATAATCCCGATGCCAAGGTAAAAGAAAAAGCCGATCACTACAATATCCCTGCGGTTTTCCTCGATCATCGTCAATTTAAACCCAGAGAAGAACTCGATCGGGCAATAGTCGAAACTTTCCAGGAATACGGCGTAAAATGGGTAATTATGGCGGGCTGGATGCGAATTGTCACCCCAGTGTTACTGGATGCTTTTCCCGATCGCGTGATCAATATCCATCCTAGTTTACTACCCAGTTTTAAAGGTGTGCGTGCCGTGGAACAAGCTTTAGCGGCAGGGGTAAAAGTGACCGGATGTACTGTGCATATCGCTCGCGCGGAGGTAGATAGTGGCCCAATTTTAATGCAAGCAGTGGTTCCCATTCTCCCCGATGATACCACCGCCAGTCTCCATGAACGCATTCAAGTGCAAGAACATCGCATTTTCCCGGTAGCGATCGCTTTAGCGGCGAAATTGGGCCTCTAGAGATAGATTTCCCGACGTCTTTGGCGATAATGCCAGCAAAAAAAGGAAAATTCAAGGTAAATCGTTAAATATCACTCCTTCTTGACACTCCTGTTCCTAAAAGCGAGGGATTCTTGGTTCATCGTTACTCTTTATGCTAAGTAGCTATGTAGCTGGTTATAATTAAATTAAAAATGGATTTTAGGTTCGATCCCCCCTGCCCCCCTTATTAAGCTATCCCTTATAGGGATCTTTCTTAACAATTTTTGCAGTAAGCACTCCAACCCTTATCCTGACTTGATTTCAGTTTTTTCTTTGTCAGTAAGGGTGTCAACAAGGAATATTACAAATTGTTAACC
>NZ_JADBTX010000122.1:0-15203 GCF_020245945.1 Microcystis sp. M015S2 | reverse complement strand
GAGTCAGAAGCCAGTAGTCGGTCGTCAGGAGAATTAAGAATGAGCATTAATCAATTAAATGCTCTATTTAGGGATTTTATGCAATTTTATGTCTATTTTTCTCATTTTTGCACTCTCAAAAATTAATTATGCAAGAACTCTTATGAATTGGGAGGTGGGGAAGTGGGGAGACCACTTCGTGCGCGTTGCGGGGGGAGACAGGAGACAGTATACAGGAGACAGAAGTAACTGATAACAAGGGACGAATCTAAAACCTTATTTCTAATCTTCTTTTTAGGTGGGAGAATTGCCAGATTCCTTCTTGGAGACTCTTGCCTGTTGCCTGTTGCCTCCTGTCTCCTGTCTCCTGATTTAAGCATAAATACTTGTTGACAACTCATAGTCGTTATGAGTACACTTAATTTATACAAACTCAAAATGAGTACGACTGAGCAATTAGGAGTTGACGATTATGCTACCAAACCGAGAAGGGCAGAGAGTTCCCGATGTCACCTTTCCCGTGCGTCAAAATAATCAATGGGTGAACATCACCAGCGAGGAATTATTCAAAGGAAAAACCGTTGTTCTTTTTGCCTTACCCGGGGCATTCACTCCCACCTGTTCCACCTCCCATTTACCCGGATATAACGAATTAGCCCCAGTTTTTCGGGAAAATGGCGTAGATACTATTGTTTGCTTGTCGGTGAATGATACCTTTGTCATGAACGAGTGGGCAAAAGACCAAGAATGTGATAATATCCTTTTAATTCCCGACGGTAACGGCGAATTTAGCGCAGGAATGGGGATGTTAGTCGATAAAGCTGACTTAGGTTTCGGTAAACGTTCTTGGCGCTATTCGATGCTAGTCAAAGATGGTGTTATCGAGAAAATGTTCATCGAACCGGAAGAACCGGGAGATCCTTTCAAAGTCTCCGATGCGGAAACGATGCTAAACTACATCAACCCAGAAGCCAAAAAACCGCCTTTAGTCTCTCTTTTCTCGAAAGTCGGCTGTCCCTACTGCCTCCGGGCCAAGAAAATGTTAGAAGAAAAAGGCCTACAATACGAAGAAATTATCCTCGGACGCGATGCCAGCAGTCGTTCTCTGCGGGCCATGAGTGGCAATACCACCACCCCGCAAGTCTTCATTAACGGGCAATTAATTGGCGGTTCGGAAGAATTAGCGGCTTATTTAGAAGCATAATCAATTATCAGCTAGATAAAGGACTAGGCATTAAGTTTAGGACATTCTTAAATTTTGCAACTGATTCACGGCTTACTGTTGCCTGTCACCTGTTACAAGGGCGCAGGACTTGCGCTCATAATGTAAACATAGTGAAGATTTTTCAGCCAATGTCCAAGAGAACCTTTTTTGTTTTTCAATTCAAGGAGAAAGATTATGGTAGCCACTCCAGTCAAAACCAAAACCACGGGACAATACTACGCCACTCGTATCGATTTAGCATTAGATATCCGCAAAGCTGTGGTTGAAATCTTAAGCCAAACCCTTGCCGCTAGTTTAGACCTAAAAACTCAGGTTAAACAGGCCCACTGGAATGTAAAAGGTTTAAATTTCTACCAATTGCACAGCCTCTTCGACGAAATGGCCACGGAATTAGAAGGCTATGGGGACATGGTAGCAGAACGGATTACCGCTTTAGGTGGAACCGCTTTGGGAACAGCGCGCATCGCTGCCGCTAACTCGATTCTCCCAGAATATCCGGCTGATATCGTCGATGGTAGTGAACATATCGTTGCTTTAGCCGAACGTTATGCCTTATACGCTTCCCATCTTCGTTCTGCTATTGATACCACTGGCAATCAAGGGGATGCAGACACAGCAGATCTCTATACAGAAATCTCCCGGGACATCGATAAACGTCTCTGGTTCCTAGAAGCGCATCTGATTAAATCGGAAGATGTTATCGAATAAATTTGGGGTGTGTTAACTTAGCTTAATACACCTTAAATTCTCGTAATCGGTAAACGTAGCCAATCACTTAACTGTTGTGCCAACCAATCTAATTCGGCTTCGCTAACATCTTCACTGGCAGTGATAACATATTCTCGATGGTTGGCAACGAGAACCAGAGAAGGAGGAATAATATTAACATTTTCTCCCTGCATAGTGACGGTGACATTGCGACGAATGAGACTATAAATTTCGCAACTAGCGGCATCGGCAGTTAGTTTAAATTTCAGCCCCCAGAGTTTTTGGTAGAAAGAAACTTTTTTGGGGGTAATTTTTAACTCTAGTTCCCCCTGCCAAAAAGATTTCCATAACTGCCAAGATAAACTAGAGGAGATTAAATTGAGCAGAAAAATTAGGATAATCGGGATTAAAAAAGCGACCAGTTTGAGATCATAAATACCGACTATGGTTAAGAGAATGATCGTAAAGAATAGGGATGGTAAAAACTGTCTTAACTGGGTTTTGAGATTGTTGAAAAACTTTTGTTTGGTTTTACTAGCGATTTTTATTTGCAGGAGATTATCTTTTTTATAAACAGTAACTTCGCTGCCGTAGGGTTTGGTCAGATTGCCAATAGATACTAAGATCAATTGACAACTATATAAGCTGGCTAAAGCTTCTGTCACCGAACGAAAATGAGGGTCTGGGGGGGAGTTTGATAATCTTTTTAACCAATAGATGAAAAAAGCACTTAGATTAGTTTTTTGCTCAAAGTTTTCGGGTATGTAACGATGCTTAATCCCCGTGGCTAAACTGATCAAACTTTTACCTAGATCCTGTAAGTCGGTGGTGGGAGAATCGGAATCAAAGACAAAATCAACTAGATAAAAACGATGGGACTGGGTATCAAAGAGAATATTACTAAGTTTAATATTGCCGTGGTTAAGGGGGACATCCTGCTGATGCAGATAGGAGAGAATCTCCAAAAGATATTTGGCAATTTGTTTGAGATCTTGTTCTGCTAATAAATAACTGGAGTTAAGATAGTTTTCTAAAGGCTGCGCTGATAAATAAGGTCGGACAATAGCGATGATTTGTTCCTGGGATGAATCTATCTCAAAGCTATCGAGGTATTTGGGGAGAGATGGGTGAGAGAGTTGTCGCAACAGGGCAATTTTACCAGTTATTTCTCCGATAAACTGACTCCCTTGACCCCTAGGAACAGGAATAAGTTTAATGATAACTAACTGGGTGGTGTGTCTGTCCCTCGCTAAGATAGTTTTTTTTCCTAGTAACTGTTGGACTTGATAACGACTATGGAGAACTCGATCGAGCATGGGGGAGGATGGAGTAAGTAGTATCTCTAGGATAGCTCACTCTGGAAACTCTAGCCGCCATCTTTAGCATCCTTTTAATATTTTAACAATTGATTAAAAATTCCCGTCTTACCTAGAAAGAATTGCTATAGTAGTCCTATTTCAGTTATACTTCGCACGTTCACAACTTAAACTTTTCCTTGTTAATATAGTTTCTCTATTTCCCGCCTTATTCGCCTAATCTTAATTTAATTGAAAGGCTGTGTAAATTTGTTAAAAATAAATGCTTATATGCCAAATATTATGAAAACTTTTATGAGTTTTCTTCTGCTATTTATGGATGTCTGAATGATGCCTATTTGAAACATAAAAATGAACTGGATTCCTTGCTAACTCCTACGATTTCAGAAGTTTAATAAATCTCAGATTATGACCATCTAAAGTATAAACAACCGAAAAAACCGGTGGTCTTATCTTTGCTGTCACCACAAGGTAAATGCCTACTGATGGACAGGAGACAATTCTTGCTCTTGCAGAAGCGGAGGCATCGAGGTTATTGACAGCCGCCTCTGTGACAATTCTGGCACTTGTATCGCCTGTCCTGTGGCTCAAGTGACTATGCTAAAATCGGTCAACTAGAAATGACGAGAAACGATTTTTTCAATAGTCGCCTGGGTATCCTGCAGCAGTTTCTCGCGACTATCTCTAGTATTAGTCAGACTAGGCACGAGATTACGAGCTTGTAAAGCCATGTGAAGTTGTAGTTGGGCCACATACTCGCGGATATCTTCGCGGGTTTCCGATTGGTTGGGATGAAACATAGAGAAACTGGAAGGGTATGTCTAGCTGATGGGGGTCTTGTCGATAACTCCTATACAAGTTATCACGAGAGCTTAGGTTGCAGTCAAGGGTCGGCTCCAACTCTACACATTTCTCAACACAACTTATCTCTCTTCTGTCATTCTAGGCAGAAGAGAGTCATACTAAATTCGGTTATTAAAAACTGATTATTTATTCCCCCTATTGCCTCTTGCCTCTCCTCATAAGTAGCCTGCACTCAACGGATTTAGTATCAGTGGCACTTTACACAGACTGTGAGTCTCAGCCACCTGAGAAGATCACGCATATCACCCAAGGCAAGGGTTATAGCCGCAACTTGAGCGAAACGGTCTTGAACCATCTACTCCCGTGTCACCTCGTTTTCAGGCTCTTGAAAATATTGCTTTTTTTTCTCAAAGACAGTAAACTCAAATGTATTGTAAATGTATTTCAGATGAATTATGACTCTATATCTAGTAGAGGATGATCGACAAGAAAGGACAAAAGAAGAGGTGAGCGAGATATTGGAGCGCATTGCCACAGTCGCATCAAAATCGCAGGGAGAGTTAATCGAAGCCCTAATCGGTGGAACAGAGGGGCGGTTATTCCTGATTATCAAAGCGATCGATCGCGCCTCCCTCGAACAAGTACTAGAAAACGCTGGGCTAAGTTGGCAACTAATCAAAGAAATGCGCTTGATTGGGCAGGACTTAGCCACTGTGCGAGAGCGCAAAGACAAAGCCAACTATCTAGTACAGTGGAATTTACCCCCGGGGCTAACGATGGAAACTTACCTGCAACGAAAAGCGGAGAAAACTCCCCTTTATGCTCAAGTGCCGGAAGTCAGTTTCGAGCGTACCTATGTTTGCGAAGACTTGAGTAAATGTCTCTGTTTCTACGATAGTCCCGATGAAGCGGCGGTAAAAAGAGCCAGAGAAGTGGTCGGCGCACCTATCGATAGTTTGACCTCGATTGAAAATATTCACCCCTAGGAGAGAACAATTATGCTCGATCGAGGCTCCGAAATCCTTTCTTTTCTGGAAGAAAGAGCCACTGACCTCAACAACGGTACAGCTAATCTCAACGTCGGTTGGGCCCTAACCAAGCTAGGAGAATCGGGCTGGTTCGGCTATGCTATACCTGAAAGCTTAGGAGGCCAGGGTGGCTCCTTATTACAGGCAGTAGAGGCGATCTCCGCTGTGTCCCAATGCTGCCTGACCACCGGTTTTGTTTTCTGGTGTCAGCGCGTCTTCATTCAATATCTGGCCGCCAGTAATAACACTTACCTACAAAACAAAATTCTACCTGCTGTTCTCAAGGGAGAGATAGCCGGGGCGACAGGACTCTCCAACGCGATGAAGTACCTCGGCGGGATCGAGGAGCTGCGTTTACAGGCAAAGATCGAAGGAGAAAACGTCACTGTTAATGGCTTCCTGCCCTGGGCCTCTAACCTCGACTCTAAGGGAGAATTCATAGTGGCCGTTGCCGCTCAAACTAGATCTGGACAAACTCTTATCCTCGCCCTTCCCTCCTTCGCAGAGGGGTTAAAACGGGGTGAAGACCTACAATTATTGGGTTTACAAGCTTCCCGCACCAGTACCCTTGAATTCGATCGAGTTCAGTTATCTCACGACTGGATTATCAGCTTGGAAGCAGCAAAATTTTTACCCTCAGTCCGCCCCTGTTTCTTGCTGTTACAATGCGGACTGGCCCTTGGCATTACGCGTAAATCCCTCGCGGAGACGGAGAAAAGTTTAGGGGGAAAGGCAGCGGTAGCCAGCGATCGTTATTTCTGCGCCCGGGAGCGTCTGACTCGTCTAGAAAAGACAATCGAGCAATTCAGCACCCTAGAAAGCTTCGATCTCGGACGAACACGCCAACTATTTACCCTCAGAGTGGACATTACCCGGTTAGCGGTGGAATCCGTATGGTTAGAAGCGGAAATTAAGGGAGGAAAAGGCTATTTCCGTAATAGCGACACGGCCCGACGGCTGCGCGAGGTCGCCTTTTTACCTGTGTTAACTCCGAGCCTGATTCAACTGGAAAGAGAATTACAACGTCAGTCCGCTACCGATAAAATTCTCACTGGCGAACTCGAGCGAGCGGGGGTGAGGGAATGAGTATCGCCACTGATTACCCCGTCCTCAGCCTAAAAAATCTCCATAAACGCTATAAAACCCGCCATGGCTACCGTACCGTTTTTGAGGATATTAACCTACAGGTGCGCTCCGGTGAGGTGGTTTGTTTGCTCGGGGCCAGTGGTTGCGGTAAATCTACCCTCCTTGCTACCGCCGCTGGTTTGCAAAGTGCCGATGGCGGAGAAATACAATTGCACTCACGACCCCTACAAGCACCAGACATCCGCAGCTCGATCGTCTTTCAATCCCCCGCCCTTTTACCTTGGTTAACCGTTTGGCAAAACGTGGCTTTTGGTTTGAAATTAAAGCGGATGCCCCGCCTCGATCATCAGCAATTACGCGAAAGGGTTCACACCGCAGTTAAAAGCGTCAAACTAGAGGGCTTCGAGCGTGCCTATCCTCATCAACTATCGGGCGGTATGGCTCAGAGAGTTTCTCTAGCCCGCGTCCTTGCCCGCCGCCCCTCTCTCCTGCTCCTGGATGAGCCGTTTAGCGCTCTCGACGCGATCACCCGTTTCGAGATGCAAAAACTCCTCCTAGAAGTCATAGCTCTCTATAACAGCACGGTTCTCCTCGTTACCCACGACATCGACGAGGCCCTATTAGTGGCCGATCGAGTTCTTCTCATGGGCCGTCATCCGGTGGGCATCCGCCGAGAATGGACGATCTCGATGGCGAAACCCCGTTTCGAGTCAGCCAAGCTTTTGAGTGATCTACGCCGGTCAATTTTTGAAGAATTAGCCCTTGTCATGACACTGTAAATCCATGAACCTACACGATAATTGTGCTTGTTGCGGCATGAGCCGTCGAGATTTTCTGAAACTTTCGGCACTGTTTACCAGTTCCTTCGGGGCAGCGATCACCGCCGATAATTGGAATCTTCCCGTTAACGCCAATGCCAACGATCAGCCTGTGAAAATCGGTTATCTACCGATTACGGATGCCGCCCCCCTATTGGTGGCCCACTCGCGAAAACTTTATCAAGCGGAAGGTTTAACTACAGAACAACCGCGCCTATTCCGTTCTTGGGCGCAGATTGTTGAGGCCTTTCTCGCTCGGCAGGTGAACGTTATTCATGTTCTTTTTCCCACCTCGATCTGGATTCGTTACGGGCGCAATTTCCCCGCTAAAATCGTCGCTTGGAACCATACCAACGGTTCAGCCCTCACCGTCCTTCCCGATATTGAAAATCCCAGGGAATTGGGAGGTAAAACGATCGCGGTTCCTTTCTGGTATTCGATTCATAATTTGGTCTTGCAACAACTCTTACAACGTAACGGGCTGAAAATAGTTCGCAAAGCCAAGGACGCGCCGATCGCGTCTAACGAGGTTAATCTAGTGGTTCTCCCGCCCCCGGATATGGTATCAGCCCTCGCCAATAAGAGCATCGGCGGTTATATCGTTGCTGAACCTTTCAACGCGGCGGCGGAAAATCTAAAAACCGGTAGGGTTCTCCGTTTCACTGGCGATGTCTGGAAGAATCACGCCTGTTGCGTCGTCTTTGTTCACGAGGAGGATATTAGGCAACGGAAACAATGGACGCAGAGGGTGGTAAACGCCCTCGTTAAAGCTCAACTCTGGTCCCGGGGCAATCGCTCCGAAGTAGCCCGGATTCTCTCTAAAGATGGTGGAAAATATACCCCTCACCCGCTGCCGGTATTGCAACGGGCGCTTACTTACTATGATCGCAATTTCTATAAAAAAGACGGAGCGATCGAGAATCCAGCTTGGCAGGTCAACCGGATCGATTTCCAGCCCTATCCTTTCCCTTCCTATACGGAGGAACTGGTACGCTTACTAAAAATCACTCAGGTAGAAGGAAATACCGATTTTCTCCAAAAACTGCAACCCCGACAGGTGGCGCGGGATCTCGTGGATGACTCTTTTGTCCGTAATGCCTTGCAACAGGTGGGCGGACCGAAAGCTTTCGGCTTACCGAATAATCTCTCCCGCATCGAGACGATCAAATTTTAAAGGTCTGAACCCATGAAGTTACAATCTTTGACCTACCCGCCAAGAGCTTTACTACCCTTATGGGGTATCGGTTTTGGATTATTGCTCTGGTGGCTATTTACCAGTCCTCTATGGCACTCAAACCCGATTTTAAATGATTTTTCCCCTGAGCGATCTTTTGTCGCTTTATTACGTCTTTTTGTTGGGGGGGAGATTATGCCCCATATCCTCACCAGTTGCCGCCGGGTTATTGTGGGCTTGGTTCTCGCTAGTGCCATCGGTGTGCCGTTGGGGGTATTAATCGGGTTGTATCGCTCCCTTGAATCGGCTTTGTCGGCCCTATTTCAATTTCTCCGCATGATCTCGCCCCTTTCTTGGATGCCTTTAGCGGTGATGGTTTTGGGAATTGGTGATCTACCTGTGTATTTTTTGCTGACGGTGGCGGCTATCTGGCCGATCCTTCTCAATACGGCTGCTGGGGTTAACGCGGTTGATCGCTCTTGGTTGACTTTAGCCCGCAGTCTCTGTGCTACCCGAGGGGAAACGGTTTTCCAGATTATTCTGCCTGCGATCCTCTCCCATCTCTTAACTGGTTTCCGTTTGGCTATAGGTATTATCTGGATCGTTCTTGTACCGGCGGAAATGCTGGGGGTTAGTGCGGGTTTGGGTTATTATATTCTTGATACACGCGATCGACTCGCTTATTCAGAGTTGATGGCGGTGATTCTCGTTATTGGCGCGATTGGTTATCTGCTCGATTGGGGTTTGCGTCTGGCTCATCGCTCTTGGACGCATCAAGATTAGCCTATTGGTTCGACTATTTCCCTAAACCTATTTTAATCCCACATTCCGCACCCTAAGTGTCACAAGGTCTCAAAAGAGGGAGGGGCGTGAGTCAAAATACTTATCTAGAGGAGTTAGTTGGCGGCAAGCTGCCACCAACTAAGCCGAAATTTTCAGGGTTCCTCCGCTCATTCTCAATAAATAGTGCTTGTTGAGAATGAACGGGCAATCGGACTTAACATCTAGCGGGAGATGTTCGAGTTGCTCGCTTTGTTTTGTCACCCCTTGAAATCAATCCATCTGGTCAAGATAAGTAGTCGTGCAAAATTAATTTCTTGGTTAGGATAGGCAAAAGGCAAGAGGCAAAAGGCAAAGGCTTTATCGAAATGTGTAATTAATTTTGCTTAGGTACTTAAGAGATAATATTCCTGGCAAGGTTTGGGGAAAAATCCCAAAATGTTCCGCCTCTCATCCGTTAAGTTGCTAATCTTTTGATTGTCTTGAATAGGTCGGAGATGAATCCCTTGAAAGCGCTGAAATATCCAGCGTAACCTCGGTCGGTTAGTCAACTTAATCAACTGATTTTTCAGTCCCGTCTCCTGCTGTTTTAAACTCAGACGAAGTTGTCTTTGACCAATAGTATAAACCAGCAGGCACAAGCCCATGAGCAGGGCCATAACCTCAATTGGAAACCATTGAGACTTGTTCGTTAATAATTTCAACGATGCCTATTTCATCTATAATTCCGGCTACTAATCCCAGATGGTCTAGATTTTTAACTTGAATTTCTCTTGATTGAGTCATGGAACAACAACGCCAGCCGTGAAAGGGGTCAAACAATTCCTATTTTCTCCTATTAGCTCAATATCCCCTAGCGGATGCCAGAAAACCCTCACCAGCTAAGTATTTTTCCTCAAATCTGTCGAAGGGGACAGCTTATGTGACAGTTGAGGGTGCGGAATGTCGGTTTGAGAGTGTAGAAGTTGTCAAAGAACTAATACCAAATCCGTTTTTAATAGTGTGATTAACTCTCAAGTGATGAATTGTTTCTCCCCACACCCCACTTCCCTATCACCCCACTTCCTCAATGGAATTACACGGCAAAGCCACAGTTGTTCTAGATTTGCAATTTATTAAATCCTCATTCCTAACTGAAATGCCCACTACCCCATCATTTGCTGACATTAGGGGGTTGATCGCCTCGACACCGGTGATCAATGGAAGTTTCGATGATATTATCTTAGTGCATGGAAATCCACTCTTGATTTAGGACTGTATATCATGACCCACGCACCTATATCCCCAGTCGTGCTGGTTATCCTTGATGGTTGGGGTTATCGCCCGCAAAGGTCGGATAATGCGATCGCAATGGCGAAAACCCCGATTATGGATAGTCTCTGGGAAGTGTATCCCCACACCTTCATCCGCACCTCCGCTAAGGATGTGGGACTACCAGAAGGACAGATGGGCAACTCGGAAGTTGGCCACCTGAATATCGGAGCGGGGCGAGTTGTACCACAGGAATTAGTACGAATTTCCGATGCGATCGAAGATGGTTCGATTCAACAAAATCAGGCTTTATTAAAACTCTGCGACGAGATTCGCCCTAAAAAAAGCAAATTACACCTAATTGGTTTATGTTCTGAGGGAGGAGTCCATTCCCATCTCGATCACTTACTGGGATTATTAGACTTAGCGAAAGTGCAAGGGATTAGCGATGTCTGCATTCATGTCATCACCGATGGTCGCGATACCAATGTCACCGACGGAATGCCGGCGATTAAACGGATTCAAGAACATATTAATAAGATCAGTCTCGGTCGCATGGTGACTCTCAGTGGGCGTTATTATGCCATGGATCGGGATCGCCGTTGGGATCGGGTGGAAAAAGCCTATAACGTGATGACCAGTGATCAAGGTATTGACGGGCGATCGATTACTGAAGTATTACAGGCATTTTATGATCAAAATATTACCGATGAATTTATTCCCCCCACCAGAATTGCACCAGGGGCGATCGAAGCAGGCGATGGGGTGATATTCTATAATTTCCGTCCCGATCGAGCTAGACAGTTATGTTATGCCCTGACTATGCCCGATTTTGAAGATTTCGAGCGAGATTTAATTTCTCCGCTCAGTTTTGTCACTTTCACCCAATACGATCCGAAATTACCGGTAGATGTGGCCTTTGCTCCCCAGAATTTAAATAATATTTTAGGACAGGTGATCGCTCAACAGGGATTAAAACAGTTTCGTTGTGCGGAAACCGAAAAATATCCCCACGTCACCTACTTTTTTAATGGGGGGTTAGAAAAACCCTTTGAGGGAGAAGTGCGCGAATTAATTCCCAGTCCAAAAGTCGCCACCTATGACCAAGCTCCGGCCATGTCGGCAGCCGCGGTGACAGCATCGGTCTCTGCGGCGATCGAACAGGGGATCTATAGTCTGGTGGTAGTCAATTACGCTAACCCCGATATGGTGGGTCATACGGGCATTTTAGATGCGGCCATGAAAGCAGTGGAAACGGTGGATCTATGCTTGGCTAAGTTGTTAAGTAGCATCAATAAATTGGGGGGAACAGTGTTAATCACCGCCGACCACGGTAACGCCGAAACGATGGTGGATGAGTCGGGTAATCCTTGGACGGCCCACACGACTAATCCCGTTCCTTTAATTTTAATTGAAGGGGAAGGGAGAAAAATACCCGGCCACGGTGGCGATGTGCAGCTGCGGGATGATGGTCGTTTAGCCGATATTGCCCCCACTATCCTAGAAATTCTCCAAATTCCCGTCCCGATAGAAATGACAGGGCGATCGCTGATTAAACCAGCCGAAGTGGAAATTAAAGCCAGTCGCACTCCCGTCCGCATCTCGCTTTAACGAGTAAAAAGTCAATAAAGGGGAATTTTATGCTGAAAACCATCGAAGGTGTTTATCGAGATGGACAAATACACCTAACCGAGTTACCCAATGATATTAGCGATCGCTCACAAGTGCTGGTGACTTTTCTCGATCAAATCGATCCTAGTAAGCTCAGACAACTGATGGAGTATTTAGAGAGCATTGAGGGGATTCAGCAAGGTTTTGAGGAGATAAACTCTGGTAAAACCCGTCCTCTTGCCGATTTTGCCCAAGAAATGGCCGAAAAATATGGTATTTCAGGTTGAAATTACCCCAACTGCCACGGCACAGATCGAAAAAGCCTATCGCTGGTATCGAGGTTATAATGCTGAGTTTGCTGACCGTTGGTTTCGAGGATTAATGAATGCTATTGCGACTCTGCAAGAGAAACCAACTCGTTGTGCTTTAGCGCTCGAACAGACGATTTTTCTACCCAAAGAAGTCCGACAACTTTTTTATGGGAAAGGTAAAAATGTCTATCGAGTGCTTTTTACAATTAGAGATAGTACGGTTTATGTGTTATATGTTCGCCATAGCGCCCAAGCACCACTAACACTTGAGGATATAGAGGATGAAGAGGACTCCAGTTGATAACTAATTCAAAGCTGACGGCTTGATAACTGCTATACTTTGTAATGGAAAATAGAGAGTAATGATCATGACAGTGGTGCTGGTAGTACAGATTATTTGGGCGCTGGCGGCGGCCTTTCTGGCGATTTTGGTGTTATTACACAGTCCCAAAGGGGATGGTATTGGCGGTATTGGCGGCCAATCACAGATTTTTACCAGCGCAAAAACGGCGGAAAAAACCTTAAATCAGGTGACTTGGGCGTTGGGGACGGTATTTATCACCCTAACTATTGTACTGAGCGCCGGCTGGTTAAATCGCTAAATGCTAAGAGGTTGGTTCTCTTTTCTAGGACTCGCAGCCTTGGCGAGTCTTTTGCTGTTTTCCTATTCTTTGATCGCCGACAGTCGATCGCTACCAGAGTTAAAAACCCATCCTTTACCCGCTAATTTAGCCCAATGGCAAGAGCAAAACCAGTCCGGGGATTATTTTGATGCCGTGGAAATCAGCCCCGTGGGGGCGTTGATTTGGTCGCAATTTCCCGTGAAGATTTATCTTCAGAGCGATCGCAGTTCTTGGCTGAGTTTGGTACAACAGGCGATCGCTGAATGGGGGCAGTATTTGCCGATCGAGTTGGTAAATCGGGCAGAATTGGCCGATATCCTCATTAAACGGGAGTTACCGCCGTCGGGAGTCCGTTTTAATGCCGAAACGGGTAAGTTAGAACTGCCCCGGGTGCGTTCTGCCATAACACAATACGAGATTTTTGTCAAGGAAAATCGCTTAACTCATCGGATGAGTATCCAGATTAGTCCTAATTTAGCCGATCGGTCGGCCTTAGCGGCAGCGCGGCACGAATTAGGTCACGCTTTGGGAATTTGGGGTCATAGTCCCCTAGAGACGGATGTGATGTATTTCGCTCAAACTAGAGATATTGCCCCGATTTCTAGCCGGGATATTAACACTTTAAAAAAGGTTTATCAGCAGCCAACTCAGTTAGGTTGGCAGATGGATCAGCTAGGGTATCTAATACCTGAATAAGTAAATTTCGGTGGCAGGGTTGTCGGGTTCGATGAATTTGTTGTTAAGGAAGCAACATAGTTTGAAGGCTATTGAAAATTCTTCTGTATCGATCGCTTGAAAGAGATCCCAAATAGCGTACTATCCTATTTGAGTCGATCGCTCGTACCTGATCTAAAAGAATAATAGAATTTTGGGGTAAGCCAGCTTCACCAGTCGCCAATTGAGGATATAAAGTGGGTGAAGCAGCTGCCCAAATTTGGTTGCGATCGCTAGTCATGGGAGCAACTATAATCAGAGGAAAACGAGGAATGCCCAACTTTTGAGGAACTCCAATAACTAAAGCGGGACGAATTCCTTCCTGTTCTCTGCCTTGGGGGTTTTGCGTCGGGAATCTGGCGATCACCACATCTCCAACAACTATCGGATCGGACATTAATCTTTGCCACCCTCGACAACTAAGCCAATACTAGAAACATATTGTACGGGTTTGCCTAACATTAAGGGATCTATTTCTCCCCAATCGTAAGGTTCATAATCTTCTAAACGAGATAGTTCGCTATCTAACCAATCATCTCTAGGGGCTGTTTTTTCCGAGGGATTGGGCTGTTTCAGGGAGTCTAAGGGTTTAGTCATGGGGAAAAAATGTCCTATACACAAACATTTTACCCACTATTGACTAACTTTTTAGTTCATCTACACCTCTATTTCCTCTAGCCATGTCTGAATCACGCTGATTAAGTTGGATTGTTGGGGTTTGAAATATTTGTTTGAGTAATTGTTTCGCTTCTTATCTTTCTTCGTCTGATAAATAATCTTTTCCTTTGACACTGGAAAGATAGCTTTTGCTATTGCCGACAGCTTGAATATAACGCTGTTTTCCCTGATTAAAAATCTCTGTAAATCTCTGATGTTGCTGCCTTTGAATTTCGTTAGGTTGATTCATTATAAGTATAAGTAAGTAGGTGTTAAAAGTTGTCAAACACCCCCCTTATCAAGGTAGCCTATCCCTTATAGGGATCTTTCTTAACAATTTTTTCAGTAAGCACTTCAACCCTTATCCTGACTTGATTTCAGTTTTTTCTTTGTCAGTAAGGGTGTCAACAAGGAATATTACAAATTGTTAACCGAGTCTTGAAAGCCTTGTGCTACAAGGGTTTGAAATGTTAAGAAAGATGTGACTAAAGGACAGCAAGGTAGCAGGGGGGATCAGCACCCCCCTTATCAAGGTAGCAGGGGGGATCAGAGGCAAAATCTATCTTCAATGTAATTATAACTACTTACTTAACCGACTAAGATGCAGCAATGTTCCTGACTCCATTGCTATCTGTTAACCTATAGATAGAATATTTTAAATCAGCTTATGAAAGTGGTGCGGCTGGCTTTGGTGTTAACTTTGGCATTGATGATCATGCCGCCGACAACAGTGGCACAAACACTGGAGCAGTTATGGCAACAGGGTGAAACTGCTCAAGCGCAAAAAAAATACCCGGAAGCCGAAAGAATCTGGCGACAAATTATTCAGCTTGATCCTAACAGTGCTGTGGCTTTTAGCAATCTCTGCGCTGCGCTATTCCGTCAAAATAAGTTAGACGAAGCACCGATTTTCTGTCAAAAAGCTCTTGCTCTCGATCCAAAACTCCCAGAAACCTACAACGGTCTCGGTAACGTGCTGAGGGACCAGAAAAAACTGACAGAAGCCGAGGAAATGTACCGTCGGGCGCTCGCTCTTGATGATCAGTATGTCTATGCCTACTACAATCTCGGTAACGTGCTGAGGGACCAGAAAAAACTGACAGAAGCGGAGGAAATGT
>NZ_JADBTX010000121.1:0-47282 GCF_020245945.1 Microcystis sp. M015S2 | reverse complement strand
TAAGTTTAATGCCCCCTAGTATGTTTGACGATTTTTCGGGTTGAGAAGTGGAAGTTTTAGTCTTTTATCTGTCTTCCCCCAAAGATGGCTAATCAAGTCTCCTTCTAGTAGGTGAACTTCGTCAATCGTATATATAACAACCTTTTCAGCTTTTATTTCTGGTAATACCCCTGTTATAATATCTTGGATTTCTTGGTTCTTTTTTTTTGACCAGTTCTGGGTCTTGACAAGGATTTTTAGGCTGAGCTTTTTGCCAACTAATTTTCGCTTCTTTTCGCAAATTATAATAGCTCGTTTGAGATTTAAATGCTACATCAAATTGGTCGATTAAATAGCATTCTAGCTCCGCTATATCCCAATATTCTTGTTGTTGCAGCCAACTGAAAACTTCTTGTTTTTGCTCTTCATCTAAGTAGCTTTTTGCTCCTTGGTATGATAATTTTAATCCAGCGATACCTCGGTCTTCAAACTGGGTTTTCCATTTACCAATAAAACTTAGAGAGACATTGAGTATGGGGGCGATCGCTTAATAAGTCCATCCTTGTAAAGATAGTTTAACGGCAATAGCTCTTTTTAATTCTCTTGAATCTGGATTCGTTTTAATCCATTTATCTAGTTCCTCGATATCTTTTTTGATTTTCTGAGCCTTGTCCATAATTAAAGTTATTAAAACATTGACTTAGATTATAGCATTTTTTCAGAAATTGATTTCCACATCTCAAATGTAAATGCTATATCTCATCATTCAGATAACTGCTGTATTCAGTTTTCTTACCAAGTGTCCGTCAACCCCGATGAATGGCGATAGCCGGTTAAAACCAGTAAGATAGGGGGGCGAGAGTAACTAAAGACCATTTTTTTGGTAAGATCAAAGTTAAACTAACCATCACGCCCCCTTGAGGAAAGATTTATTTATGAGCGATATAGGGTTTATTTTGACGATAATCAACAATTTCCTGCAAATTTACTCAGTAATCCTAATTGTTAGGGTTTTACTGACTTGGTTCCAAAATGCCGGTTGGGCCTATCAGATTATGTCTTTTCTCAGTCCGATTACCGATCCCTATTTAAACCTCTTTCGCTCGATTATCCCACCCCTAGGCGGGATGGACTTGTCCCCGATTCTCGCATTCCTGCTGCTCAACGTCGTTCAGAGTGTCGTAGCCACAGGGGCCAGCAGTCTGGTCAGCAGCAGTTTCTAAATCCGCGGATCCACACTGCTGGTAAAACCGGAAGCTTTGAATTTTTCCAGTCGCAAGGGGGTTGGTTGATTGGTAGAAACAGAAATTCTGATCTCGAAATCACTAATCCCCGGCGGCACTTCTGGAATTGCCCCGACTCGGCTACGATTTTGTAAAGCCGGTTCCCCGTTAGCATCGTAAATCCGACCAAAAACATCGGCATCATAGACGGTTTTTCCGGAATTATTTTTAGCTTTGCCGGTGATTAAAAAACAATTAGCGGGAAAACTGGTTCCCCCACTGGTGACACTCCCCTCGGCTAATTCGGGGGGACAGTCTTTATAAGATACATCTAATAGTTGAATTGGGGTCAAAGCTTGAGCAGTAGGGATGATAAGCAAGCTAGACAGCCAGAAAAGAACAGAAAGCAGCAAAACAGTGAGCGAGCGTGGTGTCATCGAAAATTTGGGTCTGAAACCCCGTCGTTCTACGACGGCTTTACTGTTAAATATTAGCGCATTTACACGATATATGCTAGAATGCGAGATATGGAAAAAGCCTATTCTTCCCGATTTTACCCAACACCCGAACAAGAGTCGCTATTGCGGCGCACTTTGGGCTGTGTAAGATTAGTTTACAATAAAGCTCTCCATCTCAGAACACAAGCTTGGTACGAAAAGCAAGAAAGAGTAGGATATACTGAAACTTCTTCAATGCTAACCGATTGGAAAAAGCAAGAAGAATTAGAGTTTTTAAACGAAGTTAGCTGTGTACCTTTACAACAAGGGTTAAGACACCTACAAACAGCTTTTACTAATTTCTTTGCTGGTCGTACTAAGTATCCTAACTTTAAGAAAAAACATCAGGGAGGAAGTGCCGAATTTACCAAATCTGCTTTTAAATTTAAAGACAGACAAATCTATTTAGCTAAATGCACAGAACCTTTACCTATTCGATGGTCAAGACAAATACCAGAAAGCTGTGAACCAAGCACAGTAACAGTCAGATTACATCCTTCTGGACGTTGGCATATTTCAATAAGATTTGATGACCCAACGATTAAGCCATTACCAGTAACAGATAAAGCCATTGGAATTGACTTAGGAATTAGTAGCCTAGTAATTACCAGCGATGGAGACAAGGTATCTAATCCTAAGCATTTTAAAAAGCATTATCGGAGACTGCGAAAGGCGCAAAAAAATCTGTCTAGAAAACAGAAAGACTCAAAAAATCGGGAAAAAGCAAGAATCGAAGTAGCAAGGATTCACGCCCAAATTACTGATAACAGAAAAGACCATTTACATAAGCTAACCACTCAATTAGTCCGTGAAAACCAAACGATTGTGGTTGAGAACTTAGCCGTCAAGAATATGGTCAAAAACCCGAAATTATCTCAGGCAATATCTGACGTTAGTTGGGGAGAAATAACTAGACAATTAGCCTACAAATGCCGTTGGTATGGGAGAAATTACATCGAAATAGATAGATGGTTTCCTAGCTCTAAAAGATGTAGTAATTGCGGGTATATTGCTGAGAAAATGCCGTTAAATATTCGAGAGTGGGACTGTCCAGACTGTGGGATTCACCATGACCGAGATATTAACGCCAGTAAAAACATTTTGGCCGCAGGGCTTGCGGTGTCAGTCTGTAGAGCGACCATAAGACCAGAACAGAGTAAATCTGTTAAGGCAGGTGCGAAAAATCCTTCGGGACAGAAGCAGAAACTCAAATCGTGAGGTTTGGGAATCGCCGTCCGTTTACGGCGGTGAGGATGTCAAGGGAATGGATTCCCGCAGACGCTGCCGATAGTTGCGACTGGTTTCCCTGTGAGGTAATAGAAGTAAATGAAAGTGAGGATGACTCTCACCCTGTTAGTTGCCGTATTCGCTTTCAAAATGGTGAAGAATGGGAAATACAAGGAATATATCAGTGGAATCGCCCTAATTGGCGTTTTCTGACCTGAAGGAAGATCACTGCTCGGTTATCGGCTAAAATTTAAGATATGTAAAGAAGGGAGATAAATTTTATGGCCGCTAATGTTGAGATCTATACTTGGAGTTCCTGTCCTTTCTGTATCCGCGCTAAAGCATTACTTAAGAAAAAAGGGGTGGAGTTTACCGAATATTGTATCGATGGTGATGAAGGAGCGCGAGCCAAAATGTCCGATCGAGCCAATGGTCGTACAAGTGTACCACAAATTTTTATAAACGATCAACACATCGGGGGCTGCGATGACATCGATGCTTTAGATAGAAGTGGTGGTTTAGATCCCCTGTTGCAGAATTAAGGATAAAAACTATTAATGAAACTAGCCTTTATTATCGATCCGATCGAGTATTTAGAGCCGGGACATGATACCAGTGTAGCTATCATGGAAGCAGCCCAATTATTAGGTCATGAAATCTGGATGACTTCCATCACTGATCTCAGTGCGATTGCGGGAAAAGCTTGGGCAAAACTAACTAAAATTGAACTGGTTCCCGTGGAGTTAAAAGATAATCATTGGGTGGCTGTATCTCAATGGTATCAAAGACAAGAGACAGTTTTTACCTGCCTAGAAAACTTCGATTTTGTCTGGATGCGAAAAGATCCACCCGTGACAATTGCCTATCTTTATGCCACCTATTTATTAGATCTGATCAACCCGCAAAAAACCCAAGTAATTAACTCAACTAGGGGTTTACGCCATGCCAACGAAAAGTTATACACTATTCATTTTGCTCAGGTAATGCCCGCCACAATTGTTTCCCAAGATAAAGCGACAATTAGGGAATTTGTCAACCAAAAAGGGGCGGCAGTTATGAAACCTTTGGGGGGCAAAGCAGGGGAGGGAATTTTATTTCTTAGTCCCGAAGATCGCAATCTCAATTCAATGATTGAAATTAGCACAAAATGGGGACAAGAACCGGTAATGATTCAAGATTATTTACCAGCTGCCAAAGAAGGAGATAAACGCATTATTGTCCTCAATGGTGAACCGATCGGGGCAGTTAATCGCATTCCCACTGGTTCGGAATTTCGCGGTAATATGGCGGTGGGTGGACGGGTGGCAAAAACAGAAATCACCGATCGAGAATTAGAAATCTGTGCCACTTTAGCCCCAAAATTACGAGAAGATGGCCTATATTTTGTCGGATTAGATGTGATTGGTGGCTACCTCACGGAAGTTAATGTCACCAGTCCCACCGGCATTCGCGAGATCGATCGATTAAACAATCTTAGTTTAGGTCAACAGGTGATTAAATGGCTAGAAAATTTTTCGGGAAATGGGAATTATGAATTATGAATTATGAATTATGAATTGGGAGTGGGAATTATGAATTGGGAGTGGAGAGTGGGGAGAATAAATAAAAACAATCTCCTATCTCCTGTCTCCTCTCTCCTGTCTCCTCTCTCCCGTCTCCTCTCTCCTATAAAAAAAATGAATGCTTTATCAATACCGACGTGGATGGTTCATGTATCGAGTGTCGTAGAATGGATAGCGGCAATCTGGTTAGTCTGGACCTATGGCGACATCAGTAGCGATCGATCGTGGCGAATGTTATCTTGGGGAATGTTACCCGCTTTAATTGGGGCCATGTGTGCCTGTACATGGCATTTTTTTGATAATATCAGTGCCTTATCCTGGTTAGTCACCCTACAGGCAGCCATGACTGTCTTAGGAAATTTTACCCTCTGTGCTGCCGGTTGGTGGCTGTGGCGTTCCAGTAAAATTAGCGTTAACAATGAATAAAGAGAGTTTATTTGCCATTTCCCTGTTTCCCTATCTGGGGTTTCTTTGGTTTGTCACTCGTTCGGGAAAAATGCCCTATTTAGCCCTAATTGGCTTTTATGTGCTGTTAATCTTCGTTTTTATCACCATTCCTGCCGGTATCTACGCCAAGCTCCACTATGGTCAAGAATTAGCCAACGTCGATTGGTTACACGGCAGCGCCGAATTTTTCCTCACCCTCTCCAATATTCTCGTCGTCTTAGGTTTTCGTCAGGCAATTTTAGCGAAAAAGGGAGCAGAGAAAGGGGAACAGGGAGCAGTGAACAGTGAACAGTAATCAGTGAACTGACAACTCACATCTGATAACTGATAACTGATAACTGAATTGTGATACAATCGCCCCAAAACGTCCCCGCGTCAGTCAACTATGTACCCGATTACACCGTCCATCAGTGTCAACGAACCAAACCCGCAGGCTGCTATCCAGACTTTATCGGTAGTGGTTCCCATTTATAACGAAGTGGACAGTATCCCCCATCTCGTCGAGAGTATCGCCACGATTTTGCGTTCTTATCAAATTAACTACGAGATTATCTGTGTTGACGACGGTTCTAAGGACGGTTCCACCGAGGTTTTAACTAATTTAGCCAAAAATCGCGATGATCTCAAGGCGGTAATATTGCGACGCAACTACGGACAAACCCCCGCCATGGCTGCCGGATTTAATTATGCCACGGGACAGATAATCGTTACCCTCGACGGCGATTTACAGAACGATCCCAATGATATACCCCTATTATTAGCCAAATTAGAGGAAGGTTATGACCTCGTGAGTGGCTGGCGCAAAAATCGCCAAGATGACCGGGTAAAACGGCTTTTACCCTCAAAAATAGCTAATTGGCTGATTGGCAAGGTAACAGGGGTCAAATTACACGACTACGGTTGTTCTTTGAAAGCCTATCGAGCCGAATTAGTGGCCGATATGAATCTCTATGGGGAATTACATCGCTTTTTACCCGCGTTAGCTTTTATTGAAGGGGCAAAAATAACCGAAATTCCCGTTAATCACCACGCTAGACGGTTCGGACAGAGTAAATATGGTTTAGGTCGCACAATTCGCGTGATTATGGACTTATTTACTGTCTTTTTTATGAAAAAGTTCCTCACCCGTCCGATGCACATTTTTGGACTCTACGGACTGTTATCGATGGTAGTGGGGATTATTTTAGGCACTTATCTGACTATTCTCAAACTCGGTTTCGGACAAGCAATCGGCGCTCGACCTTTGTTAATCCTGGCCGTGTTATTCTTTTTAACTGGGGTACAATTACTCTGTTTTGGTCTTTTGGCAGAAATTTTGATGCGAACTTACCATGAATCCCAAAAACGTCCTATCTACCGCGTTCGTACTGTTGTCGGGAATAGGGGATTTTTCAGTGAGCAGTAAACAGTAAACAGTGAGCAGTAATCAGTGAAAAGAAATCTCGGAACTTGCCACTTAATATTGTTCACTTAAAACTCAAATCTGATAACTGATAACTGATAACTGATAACTGAAAAAAATATGACTATTTGGGAACTTGATTTTTATTCGCGGCCGGTGCTGGATGAAAATAATAAAAAAAGATGGGAATTATTAATCTGTGAAACTCCGGCAACAATTGATCGCTCCTCCGATACACTATTTAAATATGCCAGTTATTGTCCTAATACGATGGTTAATTCCCAATGGTTAGGAGAGGCAGTTACTGCAGCTATCAAAGCAGCGGGGGTAACTCCCAAAAAAATTCGCTTTTTCCGTCGTCAGATGAATAACATGATTAGCAAAGCTTGCGAGGATATCGGTATTCCCGCTTCCCCTAGTCGTCGCACTCATGCTCTCACTAGATGGATAGAAGAAAGAATGGTTAATTTCTACCCCCAAGAAGTTGGTTATGATCAAAATTTAACTAAAACTGCTTCCGTGAATTATCCTCCTTTAAATGCTGTTCCTCTTCCCGATGCTGTCCGGGGAGATAAGGCAGATAAATGGGCCTTTGTCACGCTAGAATTGTCTTCTTTTAATGATTTAAAAGATTGGGATATTAGCTTCGGAGAAAATTTGCCTATACTGGGAATGGGATTAGATGAGAATCTAAAAATCCCCGGTTTAGTTATTTTTTCCCCCCGTGCTTTACCCCTAGCTGGTTGGATGTCAGGGTTAGAAATGGCCTATTTAAAGTTAGAAACTGGTTCTCGTCCTGTGCTACGTTTAGAAACGGGTGCTAGTGATAGTTGGATTCTCGTCAATGTCACTAATGCCGAGACTTTAAACGAAGCCAAAAACTTTGAAGAAGCTAAACAAAAAGCGAATAATCTGCATTTTTTAGCAGTTCAATCTAACCCTGAATCGGAATCATTTGCTGGTTTTTGGCTATTACAAGAAGGATATCAAGAGTAAAGTTTAGTAAAGGTGGGTTTTCAATCCACCCCCACAGAATTAACTTAAAAACATTGTCTAGTCCAACTACCGTGTAACCCGTAGGGAATATGATGTTTAAGATGAATAATCCCTAGGGAATTAGTGATATCTTTAGCATCTAAGATTACCATATTCGATCGATGATTGGCCGCATCGTAAGTGACTACCAATAACCACCCATCATCTTCAGCAATTCCATCGGGTTTAGGCACAAAAATTGGCTCACCCGCGAATCCCCGGGGAGCAAAAGAATGTAATTGTTTTTCTCCCGTTAATAGGTCCAGTTTTAAGATTGCTTGCAAAGGAGCATTACCAGTGGCATGATGAGCGGCAGCCATGTATAAATAACGGTAATCTCGACCAACTTTTGCTGGATTGATGCTGGGAAATTCACAACAATGCTCTAGAATACATTCTCTTGTAACGGTATTTTCTGATAAATTTAGTGTAAATCGCCACAGATGTCCTGGAGCTAAACTATCAAAATCTACCGATTGAAAATTGCTATTTGAATCCAGTTGTGGTAAGGATTGATAACAAATAGAATCAATATAAATTTTCTCCCCCCCTTCGACGTAGCTCGGGGCAAGTTGTTCAAAAGCATTGCTATGATGGAACACAAAACCCGATGGAGTTTCTAAAACTTTCACTTCTCCTTTGTTAGGATCCCGGGGGATAATAATAATCTTAGTTAACTTGTCTGGTTGATTGATGACGCATTCTCCCGCACCTTTTAACCCAAAAAGAAAGGGAAAAGGATTATAACCAACCGGGTTTTGGAAAAAGATGGCGTAGTGGGGAGTAATAACAAAATCGTGGATAAAACAAAAGCCCGGTACACTGTGGGTATGACGACGTAATAACTTACCCGTGGGACTAATTTCGTAGAGAGTAATGGCACTCGACAAACCCGTTTTAATGGCAAAATTTACCAGACATGGTTGATGATTATCGAAGATACAAGCGGGATCGATGCGAGGATGAGCGGCAAAAGAATCGCCTTTTTCTAAGATACCATCGAGGTAGTCTAAACCAATAGTATCAAGGGTTTTAGCATCGAGGCGATGGGGTTCGGCCGCTTCCCAAAGTGCCAGTAATTTATCACCCCAGTAGATAACATTAGTATTAGCAATATTTTTCAGACGCAAATCAAAAGCATTGCCGAAAATTCCCCCCGGTTTTTTCGTGCCGAAAACGCCGCGATAAAGGGGTTTTCCCGCTTTTTGTTCCTGGAGATAACCCTGGGTTTTAACAAAACGATTACGATAATGTACGCGCCCATGATTGAAGCTAATCGCGCTGATCATACCATCCCCATCGAAGGGATGAGCGATCGCAGTGCCAGCGATATCGAGTAAACCGGGGCCGTTTTTAAAGACTGTACCCTGTAAATCGGGGGGAATTTGCCCCTCGATGTCTTCTACCTCGTAATCGTACTCGTTAGGTTGGGATTGATAGCCTTTTTGCCAATCCTGACGATTATAGGATTTTTCGCCAATTGTCGGAGTTAATACCATGGTAGTTTTAAGTTTATATTTACTTTTCTTAACATAACTTAAAACTACCAGAGATAAAAAGAAGGGGGTGGCTAATCATTTTTTCAGCCTATTTACCCCCTCCTTGCCGTCGTGTTATTTAACAAACAACATTTCTTGATAGGTAGGCAGCGGCCAGAAATTGTCGGCCACTTCCCCTTCCAGTGCGTCGGCATATTCGCGCACCTTATCCATCAAGGGACGGATTGTTTGAGCGGAATGCTGCATATGTTCCTCGATCGAGTCAAAATCGTCTTTAGCCATGGACTCACTCAGTTTGCCAACGCTATCCATCATTAACTTAATCAGATTCGAGAGGGTTTGGGCGTTTTCCTTATTGATCTCGATGCCGATCGCCGCCGCATTAGAGATCGCCAAAGACAATTCCGACAAGTAGCGAACAGCAGCGGGATAAATAATCGTTTTAGCCATACTTACCACCAGTTCCGCCTCCACTTCGATGGCCAGCAAATACTGTTCCGCATAGACATCAAAACGACTTTCCAGTTCAACGGGGGTAAACACACCCATGCGGGTAAACAGTTCTTCAATATAATCAGCTTTCAGCACGGGTAAAGCATCGGCAGTGGTGCGGAGATTGGCTAAACCCCGCTCTTCTACCGCCATTTTGTGCCATTCTTGGGAATATCCGTTACCTCCGAAGATCACATTTCTGTGTTTGTCCATGATCTCCTTGAGAACACCCTGGGCCGCAGTATTGAGGTCTTCCCCGGCTTTCATCCGGCTTTCTAAGTTATCCGCCACCCAAGTCAGGGAATCGGCTAGAATCGTGTTCATCGCCACCAGCGGCCCGGAAACTGACTGATTAGAACCCACAGCGCGGAATTCAAAGCGATTGCCCGTAAAAGCAAAGGGAGAGGTACGATTGCGATCGCCAGGATCCTTGGGGAATACCGGCAGGGTATCGACACCCAGATCCATCAACCCCGGGGCATCAGAACCCTCAATCTGTCCTTGGCTAATTTGGTCGAATACCTTTTCTAACTGGCTGCCCAAATATACCGAAATAATGGCGGGAGGAGCTTCATTTGCCCCCAAACGGTGATCATTGCTGGCGGTAGCCACCACTGCGCGTAAAAGCGCCCCGTACTTGTGAACACCACGAATAACTGCCCCACAGAATAACAAAAACTGCATATTAGCGTGGGGAGTATCGCCCGGATCCAACAGATTACCCTGGGTAGCGTTGCCGACGGACCAGTTAACGTGTTTTCCGGAACCATTAATCCCTGCAAAGGGTTTTTCGTGCAGTAGGCAAACAAAACCGTGTTTTTTAGCTGTACTTTTCAGCAAAGTCATAATTAACTGCTGATGGTCACTGGCCACGTTAGCAGCCTCGAAAAAGGGGGCAATCTCGAACTGTCCGGGGGCGACTTCGTTATGGCGGGTTTTGGCCGGAATGCCGAGGCGATACATTCTTTCCTCCACTTCCTGCATAAACACCTGAACCCGTTCGGGAATCGCGCCAAAATAATGATCGTCGAACTGTTGACCCTTGGCGGCGGGTTTACCGAATAGGGTGCGACCGGTGAGCAGTAAATCGGGGCGACTATGGGCAAAATGAGCATCTACGAGGAAATATTCCTGTTCAGCGCCGCAGCTGGAGTTAACGGGGGCGACTTCCGTATGTCCTAAGAGTTTCAGCACCCTGGTGGCGGCTTTACTCATTGATGAAATCGAGCGTAAAAGCGGCGTTTTTTTGTCGAGGGCCTCTCCTGTCCAAGAGATGAACACCGTGGGGATACACAGGGTTACACCATTATCCGTCTCCATAACGTAGGCCGGACTGGTGACATCCCAAGCGGTGTAACCCCGCGCTTCAAAGGTGGAGCGAAGTCCGCCGTTAGGAAAGGAGGATCCGTCCGGTTCCCCCTGTACTAAGACTTTGCCCGTAAATTCTGTGATCACCGAGCCGTCGCTCTGCACGGAGATAAAACCATCGTGTTTTTCGGCGGTGGCGTTGGTCATCGGATAGAAGACGTGGGCATAGTACAGTGCGCCTTTGGACGTGGCCCAATCCTTCATCGCTGCCGCTACTGTACTGGCGATGGAAACGTCTAATTTTCCACCGGTTAAAATCGTGTTTTTGACTGATTTGAATACATCTTTGGGGAGACTGGCCTGCATTTTGCTCAGGGTAAAGACATCGGTTGCCCAGAGGGCCTCTAAACGCTGAGGAATTTTGCTAGGTAGGGGTTTACGATCCGTTACTTGAGAGATAGCTTGAACACGCGTTCCATAACTCATAAGTATTTTTCCTATTGTGTTGTGTCGTGGATAAGGGGTTACTTTACTTAGGCGATGACAAGTTTCCTACTGATTTTGATGTTGAATTCCGGTCAGAGGCTATTCTCCGCTTAATAATTTTGATCCCACGGCACAAGCTTCTCTGCGGTTTTTATCTGCTTGCGCCTGCCTCTTTCCCGATCAATTAGCAACACCAGCCTTCATCTTAAGAACAGATGATCGAGAGATTTGTATCAAACATTACAAATATCCCAAACCCGATCTTCCACCAGCGATCGCACCTCACTCCCTCTTGACCCACAATAATTAATCAAAAAAGCTGGATAAAACCACAAATAATCAATAAATATTTAGGGAAAGTAGCGATAAAATTCACGTCGGTGTAGGAGCCTCATTACCTCTACAGAAAACGGGTTTCTCAAAGAAAACCGTTTTCTGTAGCCAACCCTAAGTATAGTGATATCGTGCTGCTAAAAACTCAATGCGGTCATCTTTGACTCGATAGACTAGACGGTGTTCTGTGGTAATTCGGCGTGACCAAGTATTAGCTTCAAGATACTTTATGGGTTCTGGTTTGCCTATCCCAGTAAAGGGATCGGCGGTGACAGATTCTACGAGATCGAGTAGGCGAAAGGCGATTTTTTTATCTGTTTTGTACCACCATCTTAAATCTTCTCGAAATTGACTGTCAAAGACAATTGCCCTACTCTTGGCGTTCAATTCCTAACTCCTGACAAAGTTCTGTAACTGTCTGTCCCGGTATTGTTTGAACGTCCCTCTCCATTGAACGTTCCAGTGCTGCCAATAACTTTCGAGCATTCGCAGGCGATCGCAAAAGATAAACGGTTTCTAATAAGCCAGTTAATTCCTCTGCGCTCAATAGTGCCATATCTTTATGACCAGGGCGCGTAATAATCGCCATACTATTCTCGCTTTCCAATCGATCCAGAAGGCTCGCTAAATTTTCTTGAGCTTGAGTGTAGGTAGTTTGGATAGAAAACATAAGGCGAGGGCAACGAGTTGATTCGATTTTAGCTTATTTCATCAACTTAGAAAACGGGTTTCTCAAAGAAACCCGTTTTCTGGACTTACATAGATAAAAATCTATAAAATCGATAAAAAAGCGATATTTGACAAAATCGGGGGGGGGGGGGAAATATTGGTAAAATTTTCCCAAAATTGCCGATGAATACTACAACTACCTTCAAATCTCTGTCTCTGGCTGGTGTTGTCTTCGCCGGCACAGTTAGCGCGATCGCTAGTTTGACCGTCCTCCCCGCCAGCGCCGTCAGCTTTACCGGAACTGGTGCTGGTTTCAACATCCCCGATAACAACGCCACAGGTGCTTCCAGCACTATTGTCGTCCCCGACAGCTTCTCC
This sequence comes from Microcystis sp. M015S2, assembly GCF_020245945.1. Classification (NCBI taxonomy): domain Bacteria; kingdom Bacillati; phylum Cyanobacteriota; class Cyanophyceae; order Chroococcales; family Microcystaceae; genus Microcystis; species Microcystis sp. M015S2. The sequence goes on along the minus strand of NZ_JADBTX010000121.1, from coordinate 34,745 downwards.
ATTACCGACATCACCGTCACCCTCGATAACCTAACCCACACCTGGATAGGTGAGCTGATCGCCAATCTCACCTACGTCCCAACCAACACAACAGTATCTCTGTTCAACCGCATCGGGCGGGTTAGTTCTGAAGGGTTCGGCGACTCCAGCAACTTCAACGGCACCTACAGCTTTAACGATGCCTTTACCGGCGACATCTGGGCGGTAGCGGCTTCAGGAAATACTTCTTTTGTCATCCCCTCTGGTAACTACTTCCCCACCGGTGCCAGTAGCAGCACCCTCGTTCCCATGCTCACTTCCTTGGGTGGATCCCAGACCGCTGGCGACTGGCGGCTGACCATTTCGGATAATGCAGGGCTTAATACTGGCGCTCTCGGCAGTTGGACGCTGAACTTGCAGGGGACTCCTATTGCTCCCGTGTCTGTTCCTGAATCAAGTTCTGGCCTGGGTTTGCTGGCTTTAGGTTTACTGGGGGCGGGAGCAGCACTTAAGCGCCATTTGAACTGAAAACCTCTTCCGTAGGGGCAATGCCCCCGTGCTTGCCCCTATCCGCAGTTTAGTTAAAGAATTGGTAATTGGCGCTATGCTAGATTCAGGCAATTAATTGACCCACAAATTGTAATGACATTAATAGTTGCTGCCGAAGCTATTCCTTTAGAAACTCATCCTGATGGTGTTGTCCGAGTCGGTAAAACTCGTGTCACCCTAGATACTGTTATTGCCGTCTTCCAACAAGGGGCGACGGCTGAGGAAATTATCTGTCGCTATCCTTCATTAAAGTTAGCTGATGTGTATGCCACAATTGGATTTTATCTCAATCACCAGCAAGAAGTTGAAGCCTATTTACAGCAACGACAGCAACAAGCACAAGAGATTCGCGAAATAAATGAAGCAAGGTTCGCTTCTCAGGAATTGCGAGATAAATTAATGGCTCGTCAAGCAGAGCGATTGACATGAAGTTGCTGGCTGATGAAAACTTTGATAATACGATTGTCAGAGGCTTGCTGCGCCATAAACCAGATATTGATATTGTTCGTGTCCAAGATGTTGGTTTATCTGGTGAAGCTGACCCAATTATATTGGAATGGGCAGCCCAAGAGGATCGAATACTGCTTACCCATGATGTGGCAACAATTACGCTTTATGCCTATGAACGGGTAGCAGAATATAAACCAATGCCAGGAGTCATTGAAATTAGCGTAAATGCGCCCATCGGACGGGTAATTAAAGATATATTGCTCCTTCTTGAGTGCAGTCTTGAGGGAGAATTAGAAGGTCAAATTCATTATCTTCCTTTCTGACAAATTATACCTAGAAAATGGAGTTAATTATGGATTTTATTTCTCAGCTTCCCTGGGATTCTGATCAACTTAAAGAAACTTTGGCAAAAGCACACCGCAATTGTCAAGAGATGGAATTAGTTGGATTACAATTAGAAGAAGCGATTAGTCGCGCAGCTAGAAAACGGGTTTCTCAAAGAAACCCGTTTTCTGGAAAATTGACAATCTTCGAGACAATAACTGAGCTTTATTCCTGTCAATGATGCTAACAAAATATCTAAAACAAGCAATGGAACTGGCAACTTATGAAGTTCTAGAAGACGGTACTTTTTATGGAGAAATTCCGGGATTTGAGGGAGTATATGCTAATGAAACAACTCTCGAAGCTACTAAGGAACAGTTACAGGAAGTTTTGGAAGGCTGGCTTATTTTAGGACTACGCTTACAGCATCAGTTACCGATTGTTGACGGTATCAATCTAACCCCTCAACAAAAAATCGCCTGATGCCACCTTTTGCCCCCATCAAAAGGAAAGAGTTAATTCGCCAGTTGAGAAAGCTAGGATTTTCTGGTCCTCTGGTAGGAGGAAATCATCAATATATGGTGCAGGGAAAATTAAAGATATGGATTCCTAATCCACACCAAGGAGATATCAGTAAAAGCTTGCTGGCTAAAATTTTACAACAAGCAAATATTAGTAGAGAAGAATGGGAAAAATTACGTTAGAAAACGGGTTTCTCAAAGAAACCAGTTTTCTGGACTGTCAATCTCTTGTCTCGATTAATTCGGGGACAAGTTCAGGAATAAAACCTGGTTCAGCTAAAGAACCAGTAACATGATGTTCAAAGACTTCTGCGGGGGGAAAAGTTTTCTTAACTTCCTGAGATTGGGGATCCGTAGAAGGTAGCCATTTAATTACGGCTAAAGGTAGGAGAGTAGAGAGATTAGTAATCACTACCAATAACCAAAGGTTATCAAAATTAGTTTCGGTGACTCCCAACCAATGGGTTAATAAAGCGCCGATTTCTTGGGAAACTAATCCTGACATATTCCAGATGGACATTAATAAAGCGAATAGAGATGCTTCAATGCCCACGGGACAAAGACGGGCCGATAAAATTAAGACGGGTAAAAAGGCAATTTGTCCCATGACGGTGAGGATGAGACTATCCCCCAAACTAAACCAATGATCGTCAATACCGAGCGCTCGATTAGTATGGGTAACTAGGATTAGGGTAGTCATCCCTAAAACCGCAGACATCACCGTACTCCAACCCAAAATTAAACGAAAGGAAATCGCTTTTAAAAACCGTTGATATACCCAGATACCCAGGATCGAGGCTAAACTGGTGACTAAGCGCACTCGTCCTAAAAATTCCGGTTCAAATCCTAACTCGTTGGTGGTGAAGTAGAAAAAGGCAGAATCGGCGCTAGGAGTAGCCTGCCAGAGGAAAATAAAGGCAGTGGGTAATAAAATTGATTTTTGTCTAATTGCTGACCATAATTGCCCGATTTGCTCCTTGACTTTCGGCGTGGATTGTGATTCATCATTATTCTTGATTTTTTCCTCTGTAATTAAAAACGCCATAGCTGAGGCAATCAGGGGAAAAATAGCCGTGAGAGCGAAGACGGGACGAGTGCCGAGGTGTGCCAGTAACCAACCACCGAGATAAGCCGTAATTAAGCCGCCTAGCGCCGATATTCCCCAAGTTAAGGACTGTAGAGAACCAGATTGAGTGAAGGACTCTTTGCGCGCTCTTTCTACCACCAAAGAATCGACGATGACATCGCTAATGGTGACAGAAAGGGAACCAAGCAGGATCGCCGCCGTCGCTTGCCAAGCATTCTCCACCACAGTGGCTAGGGCCAACCAAGCTAAAACCCCGAGAATTCCCGATAAAATTAGGTAGGGCCGACGACGATAGCCGAAAATAGGCAAACCATCCGAAAGAAAGCCAAAAGCTGGTTTAATCACCCAAGGAATCGCCGCTACTCCGATTAATGCCCCCATCTGGGAGGGACTCAAGGCCAAATCGTCTTTTAAAAAGAAGCTAACCGCTAATCGGGAGAGTCCGAGAATGCCCTGCACGAAATAAACCCCTAAAATGCCAATTAATTCGGGATTAGGGTCATTTCCGAACAAGATAGTCTCTTTAAGGAATTTTTTCCCGCGATCGATGCCAAGGCGATTAATAAGCATGAAGTTTCATAAATATTTGTTACTGTCTCTATGATAATGATTGAGCGCTCGATCGGTGCGTTAGCTGTTAGGGTTTAACTGTTGAGCTTTAGGTTTTGGCGGTTGGGTATTGGGTTTTAGGGTTTTAGTTGAATTTCCCCATAAAAGGCTTATTGTAGTGTTATGGGGAAAGTTTTTTGCGATCGCTCTATTAATATACGGAAAGATTTTTTTAAATGTGTATTTGATGTGATATAGGGAAACTTTCCGTATAATCCTCAGTTAGGTTTACCAACAAAGGCGAGAGATGAAAAAAGTTCTAAACGTAGGTGGCAACAGCAAGGCGATTCCGCTTCCGCCCCAATATTCAGAATTTGAACACTTGCTGCTCGATATTGACCCGAAAGGTTCACCAGATATTGTGTGCGATGCGCGTAATCTTACCACCCTTGAAAGTGGTCAGTTTGACGCTGTTTACTGCTCACATAACCTTGAACACTACTACCGACACGATGTACAGAGAGTCCTAGCTGGGTTCCTACACGTACTTAAGGACGGCGGTTTTGCACATATTCGGGTTCCGGACATCCAGGAACTGATGCGGATCACAATTGACAGGGGTTTAGATATTGATGATGTCCTGTATCAATCACCGGCAGGGCCAATTATGGTTCTAGATGTCCTTTACGGTTATAGCGTTGAAATCGAGCGCAGTAAAAAAGACTTTTTTGCTCATAAGACCGGTTTTACACATAAATCGTTGTTGAAAGCCTTGCAAAAGGCTGGCTTCTCAAAGATATATATTGCTGCTGGCAATCTTGAAGTGTCTGCTTTGGCATTCAAAGTGGCGCCAGACCATGATACACGATTACTTTTCAACCTCCCTCCTGACTAACAGCAATCGTTTTGTATGGCCTACCTAGGGTTTGCTAAATAATGGTAAAACCCTTTCAAAATAAGGCTTTTGACCTGTTAAAACCCGATTTTAGTGAAAGAAAATAGTTTAAGCGAAACCCAACAACCCCAAAGGTTACTTTTATCTATGCCGTTATCTCGGAACCAGATTGAGAAGACAATAGAAGAAATCGATTACCTAGCTAATCCCTCAAGTGAGCGATATGGGCGATTACTGAACTGGCAAAATCCATTCGATCCGTTTTGGCACTATGGGATCGGTTTGTCAGATCTGCACATCTTCGATACAGGTCGTGGATTATGTCCATTTGAAAAGAGAGAAGCAAAGCTTGTCATTGGCATTGACCACATCGCTTTTAAGCCAGATCAAACAGTTAAGCGACTCAAACACGCTCTTCATGTTTTTGCCGACTGGGAGTACACTTTCACTGGCTGGAATTGCGAACACCTTGCTCGATTAATTGCCACAGATCAACCGAGATGTTATCAAAGTAGTCCCATCTGGTGGTTATGCGACATGACTCCAGAAGGTGATCATAAGGTCGCGCGCCAAATTTTTCAGGATTACTTGAAGGAGGTTGAGCCTAGGGATGCCGAAGCCTTGTAGGTTGGGTTGAGCGCAACAATACTGGGTCGAAAATGGCTCAATTCGATTGAAAAAGCGAAACCCAACCACCCCAAAGGTTACTCTTGCTTGGGTTGACTACAATAGTTGCTGTCATTCCCATCTGGAGCCATAGTTCTCTCAAATCTCGTATAACTCCTGTAACCATCTCAAAAAATTTGCTGATTGGGGATGGGATTGATTAAGTATTCTTTGTTTTACTGCATCGTGAAGTTGTTTCCCCGGCGGATCTTGCCAAGCTAAATAGGTATGAATATTAGCCTTATCTAGATGATAATCCCTATAGGTTGCCCCTTGTTGTTTTGCCTCTATCACCTTGTTTTGTGTATATTGCCAAAGATTATTATCGGGAACTAAATAGGCTAAAAAAGTCTCTAACATTCCTCTAGATTGATTATCGGGCATCATCCACACACCGAATTTTATCCCCGATTCTAGAGTTATAATTAATCCCTCTGCTGGTAAATTTTGAGGTAAGTTAGGTATATTTGGTAAACAGGCATTATATAAACTTTTCCAACGATTATTAGGTTCTTGGTCTGCATCCATAATAATTCCTAAATGAGTTAGTCCACTATCATTGATTTCGTTGTAAATATTATCGCTATCGAGTAAACTCTCAATGCTACCAGCGGGTTTAATATAGATAGTAGCTGTGTCCTTTGTCTCTCCCCAAGAGATGCCATGGGCTTCTGCTAATTCGGGAATCACTCTCATGTCTTCTCTTCCCTCTACCAAAAGTTTTTTAGGATGTATTTTGGGCATTTTTAGCGAACCTCAATATCTCTTTCAGAAGCGAGGTAAATTTGTCTAGTATTGAAGGAAACTGCTTTTTCCTTGTCCTTATCTATCCTTTGAATAGTAATCTCGTTATCGGTAATTTTTTCTTCGGTAATTAATTCGCCTAAACTTTGCCAACAATCCCGGCTGTGAGTGGTGGCGAATACCTGAATATTGAGTTTTTTAGCGGTTTCCCAGACTACTTTCCACATATCAGTCATGACAGTAAAGTGCAATCCGCTATCAATTTCATCAACTAATAAAATTCCATTTTCAAGGTTAACCATCGCTAAAATTAATCCCAACATCCGCCAAAATCCATCTCCTAAACTGCCAATAGGGATAGGTTGATCATGATTTTTAATTTTGATTAAAAACCCACCTCTAACACCTAGGTTATTTGAAGTTAAATACTTGCCAGAACCAACACTGGCTATCCTTTCAATTTTTGGCTCAATAATTTTCAAAGATTCAATAATTAAATCTTCTAAAGGAGAGAGAACAATGTTGTCAAAAAGTGCTGCCATATCAGAACTTGTTAGAGAAAATGGTGTTAAGAACTTCAATTCAATTTTATTATCAATACCTATTTTATGGGAAATTCTGCTTAAACTAGCCATTCTTCTTGTAGAATCTCTGGCAAGAGTACCGTTGGCAAGAAGTTCCATTTCAATAGGTTTTTGTGAGCCAATCCATCCAATACTTAAAAGAAGTTTACCCCATTCCTCATTGTCGAAATTGTGATCATTATTTTGATTTAGATCATCATTTTTGCCTGAAAATAAAGATAGTTGTATAGGAATGCTTTCGACAGAAATGGTAACACTTGCTAGATAGGATTTGCCATATCCACTGATGATAATTTTTTTACTTGGGATGATTTCATGCCCATGAAATAAATGACAAATTTCAAAAACTTTAGTGCGACCAGCTAACTTATTTTCCAACCAAGCGAACTCACCTCTATAGCTAATAGTTTCAAGAAATATATCTATATTATTCTGAGCATACAAAAACTGAATCGCTTCTAAAATAGAAGTTTTACCGCTATTATTTTTACCTACTAAGAGATTAATTCGACCAAGATTGGCCATCTCAAAATTTTGAAAACCGCGAAAGCCTTCAATTTTTAGGGATTCTAACATGAGTAATTACCCTGGATTTTCCGTTATTAAATCTAGTTTATCTCAACCCCAGAAAACACCTCAATTAATGACAGAGCAGCACCATGGCGATACCGATACCCAAACTTAAACCGACCAGCACCTGAAAAGGAGTATGACCAATTAATTCCTTTAAACGTTCCTCGTTAAATTCCTTACCCTCCTGGAACATTTCATCGATAATTTGATTGAGAATCCGGGCCTGTTTTCCTGCTGCCTGACGCACTCCGGCCGCATCATACATAACAATAACCGCAAAAAGCGCAGCGATGGCAAATTCGGCACTAGACCAACCCATCTGTAATCCTACCCCAGTAGCCAAGGCCCCCACCAGTGCCGAGTGAGCGCTAGGCATTCCCCCCGACGAGACTAGATAGCGCAGACTCACCTTACCATCGCGGATTAACTCAATCAGCGCTTTTAGTCCCTGGGCAGTGAAACAAGCTAAAAGAGAGACTAGCAGTATTTGATTGTGTAACACCTGCTGGAAGTCCTGCATAATCTCATTCGTTTAATTTAATTTTTACGATTAACAATATACTCGGCGATGGCCCGTAAAGGTTCAGCAGCCTCATCGTAGCTACTCAATTCATTGATGGCACTATCTATTAAATGTTGAGCTTGCTGGCGGGACCCTTCTATCCCCCAGAGACTAGGATAGGTGGCTTTTTGTGCCTGTAGATCCTTGCCGGCGGTTTTGCCCAATTCCTCCTTTGTCGCCGTGATATCGAGAACATCATCGATAATTTGGAAAGCCAAGCCAATGTTTTGGGCATAACGGGCTAATTTAGCTATATCTTCCCCTTTTGCCCCCGCTAAAACTGCCCCCGACACCACAGAAGTCTCCAACAAGGCGCCGGTTTTCTGAGTATGGATAAAACTGAGAGTTTCCGCCGAAATATCCGGTTTTCCTTCGGATTCCAAGTCTAAAACCTGACCTCCCACCAAACCCGCTGCCCCGACAGTGCGACCTAAACGGGCAATTACATCTAAAACCTGTACAGGAGGTACATTACGAGTCTGGGTAACCACATACTCGAAAGCGTAGGCTAGGAGACCATCCCCCGCTAAAATAGCGATATCTTCGCCAAAAACCTTATGATTGGTTAATTTCCCGCGCCGGTAATCATCGTTATCCATGGCGGGTAAATCGTCATGAATTAATGACATAGTGTGAATCATTTCTAGGGCGCAAGCGGTGGGTAAAGCCATCTCTAGGGAACCCCCCATCAATTCACAGGTAGCCAGACATAAAATCGGCCGCAGACGTTTGCCACCGGCGAGGAGAGAATAGCGCATCGCCTCGTAGATTTTGGCAGGATTGCCGATAACTAAAGAGCTATCCAAAGCTGACTCGACAATCAACCGCTTTTCCTCCAGATAGGAAGCCAGAGAAAAGTTCTCGTTTTTCCTCACTTCTACTCCTCGTTCGCCCCTAGTAACCATGTCTTTTTGTCTTGAACCGACTGCTTTTAAAACTATATCAGGAAACTCCACCTCGATCAGAATTAAACTGACTGCTCCCTTGTCCCCTAATCTGTTGACTATCTAAATTACTCCTTCAGACTGCATGGCAGCACCGGAGTTGACAGTCTGAGCATTTGTACTAAAATTTCCCAGACGGAGATGGGCCAATTTTCTTTTCTGATGCCTATTTTCTCTTTTAACCTGAAAAAATACATCCCTCAGCCCAGTCCGGAGATTAGCGAAAAACGGGCGATACAATTGAATTTCACCGCAGTTATCCTGGGAGATGCTGAAGTTTTGATGATTCGGTCAAACTTCCGTTTTCTTAGCTTGCGGTTGAGAAATTTCTCGATTAGCCTAGAATTAGGATTATCCTAGGAATATATTGTATGCTGCCAGGGCAAGTTTTAGGCGATCGATACCAAATTCAAAGTCAGTTAGGTAAACAAACCGGAAGACGCACGTTTCTGTCCCAAGATCTAAAAACGGGCGCTACTGTTGTCGTCAAATTATTAATCTTCAGTCCCGATTTTGAATGGACAGATTTAAAACTTTTTGAACGGGAGTCCGAAACTCTTAAACATCTAGATTGTCGCTCGATTCCCGAATATATCGACTATTTTGAAGTTCGCACCGATACCTATCAAGGTTTTGCCCTTGTTCAGAGTTATATCGAGGCGAAATCTCTCAAGGAACAGATAGAAAATGGTCGCAAATTTAGTGAGGCAGATCTGCAAGAATTAGCCAAATCTATCCTAGGGATTTTAATTTATCTTCATGGACTTAACCCGCCAATTATCCACCGGGATTTGAAACCTAGTAATATCTTATTAAAAGATCGAACTGGTCATAGTATCGGCAATGTTTATTTAATTGATTTTGGTTCTGTCCAGACTGTTGCTCAACAGGAACAGGCCACTTTAACTATTGTCGGAACCTACGGTTATATGCCACCCGAACAATTCGGTGGTCGCACCGTTGCCGCTTCTGATTTATACAGTTTAGGAGCCACTTTAATCTATCTAGCTACAGGCATTCATCCCGCCGATTTACCCCAAAAAGATGGCAAAATTCAATTAAATAATTTAGCCAATTTAAGCCCTGTTTTTGTTCATTGGTTAGGGCAGTTAATCGAACCTAGTCTCGAAAAAAGGTTTGTTTCAGCCCAGGCAGCAAATCAAGCTTTAAATACTCTCCACGAAATGCAATTAACTTCCTCAAACCTTGAAAAACCCGCCGGGAGTCGGTTACAGTTGCAAAAAAGCGCGGAGAAAATTAAAATATCTTTACCTCCCGAAGGTTTTACCCCTAAATTAATTTATCTTGGCACCTTTGCCATCGCTTGGAATGCTTTTTTATTAGTATGGACAGGAGGATCCGTTTCTATTCCTCTGTGGATAAGTTGGTTTTTTCTGCTCTTTTCCTTGCCTTTTTGGTTTGTGGGTTTAGGAATGCTTTACCAGATTATTTATTGTCTCAAAGGAGAGGAAATTATCACTATTGATAGTCAAGAAATTGTTACCATTCAGCGAATTTGGGGTTTGACACTTCCGGGCAAAAAGAAAATGGCAAGACAACATATTAATAAACTGGTCAAAGCTGATAGTTATCATAGCAAAGATGGCGATGGCGATCGAGTTTATGTGCCGATGGCTTTAACTATTTGGGCGGGGACTAAAGAATATACTATTAGCAGTAAGACAAAAGAATATCTGAGTCAACCCGAAATTGAATGGTTAGCAGCGGAATTAAGCCAATGGTTAGGAATACCAATTACTAATAAGTAGCCAGTTACAATCAGCTTTTTTCTCCCCTCTCCCCACTCCCCCACTGCTTACTGATTACTGCTTACTGATAACTGAAAAATCTCCCCACTCCCCCACTTCCGCACTCCCCCATTTCCTAATTCATAATTCATAATTCATAATTCCCACCCCCTGATATAGACGAACTGTCTGTGACCGGTGTAAAATTTTATGAAGAGTCTCGGCTTTTTTCTCCCTTTTCCTGAGAAATGCCCCAGAGCCAGTGACTAAGATCAAAATTGTGCATCCCATCGATAATTAAGTTTATGAGCGCCACTATTACCGTAGAAAAACGCAAATTAGAAAAACCCCCTTTAGAACTGCATTATCTCGGCGATCGAGTCCTGCGTCAACCGGCCAAGCGGATTGCTAAAGTCGATGACAGCATTCGCCAATTAGCCAAAGAAATGCTGCAAACTATGTATAGTGCCAATGGTATCGGTTTAGCGGCTCCGCAAGTGGCAGTCAATAAACAATTGATTGTCATCGATTGTGAACCCGATAAACCAGAAAATCCGCCCCTAATTCTGATTAATCCCCAAATTATCGGTTATGGTCGGGAATTGTGCAAAGCGGAAGAGGGTTGTTTGAGTATTCCCGATGTCTTTTTAGATGTCATCCGTCCCCAAGCGATCGAAGTGAGTTATAAAGATGAACAGGGGAAACCGCGAAAACTGCAAGCTAACGGTTTACTAGCGCGGGTAATTCAACACGAAATAGACCATCTTAATGGTGTCATGTTCGTGGACAGAGTAGATAACGATTTGGCACTCAATGAAGAATTAAAAAAACACGGTTTTTCCGTGCAAGCGGTGAAACCGGTCGAGAAAGTGACAAAATAAAGGCATTAGTTAATTTAGGTGAGGAGTGAAGATGACCCCGAAAAGCGGCGTTTTATTGTTATTATCCTGTATTGCAGCGATCGCTGGTGTGGGTTGTGTCTTTGAAATTAGTTCGGGAGAACCAGATTTAGGCAATACCACCACTAGCTTAATTCTAGCGGCAAGTGTACCATTAACAGCCCTATTTTTTTGGGCTGCGGTTAAAGACACGAGAGCCAATTACAAATAGAATAACTTCCCCTCGGTTATCTAAAAATTGGCATAATTTTCATGAGCAGAAGAGAGAATTTACTTCTCTCTTTTGTTCGTTTTAACTACAGGGCAAATTGCCAGAAAAAGTTACTACTTTTTAGGACTTTATCATCTTTTATAGCAATCAAGTATATCCCGATGGGTGAAAATCTGATTAGGTAAAGATTTCCCCAGGCTGCATCTCACATTTGCAGAAATACCGACAATCAGCAATTATCAGTGACTAGAACTCTTGCAAATTAATTATATGTTATAATGATAGGTTAACTAATTTTCCCAAAAAAATTAGTTAATTAGTAGATTTGTTATGAATAAAAACCTGATATCATTTTTCAAAAGTAATGACAGACTTAGTTGATCATTTCAAAGCGCAATCCCTCTCGGAGAAAGGAATTGCACTTTCAGATGTTAGTCACGACTATGAAAATTGGTATGAAGTTTTACTTTTAACTCAAAACTCTTTAGAGCTGCTTTAATTTGGTTATCAAAACCTCTTTATTTAAGCGGCACAAACTATCTCAATTATAAAAATTGAGAATAAATTCTCCTTATAGATTAATGTTTGACAACTTTTAAGGCTCTTCGGGAATTATTATGCAAATAATTAACTTAAAATAAAATTCGATGAGAGTACCTACGCGCAAAAGTAGCCGATTATTATCTATCTCTCGCGGTTTCTCTGGCATCGGAATTCGCCATCGATGCAGTCGAGCGAGACCATCAGGGTGGAACCCCGAAACTGGCGCGCGATCGCCTCCGCCAAAGTGGTCTTTTGACCTTAATTAGGGTTTGCTGAAAAAGTACGGGCGAAGCATTCGGGCAATAACCTATCGGTGAAACCGTAGATTTTTTATCCGAATGCTTCGCCCCTACAGGACGCGGGCCGATGAAGACGCAAGGTTTTGAAGCACGATTCTCTCAAAATCTTGCACCTGTTTCGCGAGAAAAGCCACAAAACCCTTACCTTGCCTACATTTCACCTTTATTCAGCAAGCCCTAATTATTCCCCGAGAATACGGTGGTTCTGGCGAGAGTTGGATTACCTTATTTCGCATCGTTCGAGAGTTCGCCCAAGTCGATAGCTCGATCGCTCATATTTTTTCCTACCATCATCTTGGGGTGATCGTTCCCCATCTTTTCGGGACGATCGAACAGAAGGAATACTACTACAAGGAAACCATCCGACAGAATTGGTTTTGGGCGAATGCGTTAAATCCCTTGGATCGTCGGACAGCGATCGCTTCCGAGGGCGATATTTTCCGACTAGAAGGCAAGAAAAGCGTCTGTTCCGGTTCTTGGGATTCTGACATTTTACCCGTTACGGCGATCGATCAGGAGACGGGGAAAATATCGGTTCTTGTGGTTCCCACCCAGCGTGAGGGAGTAGAACTGCACGCCGATTGGGATAATATGGGTCAACGGCAAACCGATAGTGGTAGTGTTTCGTTTCATAATGTGGCGATGATCACCAATTACCCATCCAAGAATTCCATCTCGAAAGTGGTCAACAGCCTTCCATATCGAGATTTTGTTCTTTTTTTTACCAACAAAGGTCTCTAATTCATCTAGTTCTCCCACTTCTGGAATCGTTTCTGAATTATAGGAATCAGGCAGCAGTTTTCCCACTTGTTTGACCCAATCCATAATGGTTGTTCGTGAGACTGTTGTCACTCTCTCAATGCCTCGAAATCCCATGCCATTTACCTACATTTTCAGACAGCTACGCTTAACATCATCGCTATAGCCCTTGATTTCCTAGCTGTGGATGAACTGACGACCACAGTTTACACATATATAGTTTTGTTTTTGACCACGATGACCATTTTTATTGATGTGGTCACTTTTACATTCTGGACATTTTATCGTTTTTTTTCCTTCATTGAGTTTCTATCTATTTTGCCTTCTCATCTCTTCATCTGACAAAGCCCGATTTTGAGAACTGCTGGTGACATCAATTTCTATGACTAAATCCGGTGCTGGGTCTTCATTTAAGTCCCGTCGCTTTTTCCCCCGAACCGCCGCAATATTATCAATGTAAAAACATTCATCCGGTTCTGCACCGCTTAATTGAGGGCGTTTAAAGGTGGTAGAACCGAGGGGATAAATCGAGACTGCTGATTCTTCAGCCATTGTCTCAACAAATCGCCCCGCCACTTTCTTGAATCTTTCATGTCCGGTCGAAGGGGCCATGATTTCTAAATTGCCACGATTGTAGGTCAGCTAGAGATGGCGATCGCTCATTTCGGCGAGCAGCGTTTCGTAGGTTTTCCAGCTAATCCCGGACAGGTGAATTATTTCAGCCGGTGGTGCGAGCAGTGTTACAGTCATAGATTCAAGCAAAAATCCCATGCTTCCATAATAATCAAAGGGTGAGCATTGCCCACCCTTGCTAATTAAGCAGTTACTACCTGGGAAGCTAACCGTTTAAAGGTCAATCTTTCATCGGCCACATCGACAAAAATCGTGTCTCCCCCTTTGAATTCGCCGCGCAGAATTGCCTTAGCGATCGGAGTTTCCACATATCTTTGTACTGCCCGTTTTAAGGGTCGCGCACCGTACACTGGATCGTAACCAATTTCTGCTAGATAATCGAGGGCAATATCGGCAAGTTTCAGGGCTAATTTTTGTTCCATCAAGCGATCGCTGAGATTGGCTGTCTGTAGTTTGACAATTGAGCGCAGTTGTGCTTTTTGTAAACTATGGAAAATGATCGTTTCATCGATACGATTGAGGAATTCGGGACGGAAACTATTCCGCATTGCTTCCATCACCCGGGCCTGCATTTCTTCATAACGAGACTCATCACCGGCCACGTCTAAAATGTATTGAGAACCGATATTACTGGTCATAATAATGATTGTATTTTTGAAATCAACCAGATGACCTTGAGAGTCGGTTAAGCGCCCATCGTCAAGGATTTGTAACATAACGTTAAAAACGTCGGGATGGGCTTTTTCAATCTCATCAAAGAGGATGACAGAGTAGGGACGACGCCGGATTGCCTCGGTTAATTGTCCCCCTTCATCGTAGCCGACGTATCCCGGAGGCGCACCCATAAGACGGGAAACGCTGTGTTTTTCCATGTATTCCGACATATCGATGCGAACTAGGGACTCTTCCGTGTCAAAGAGATTGCGAGCTAAAGCTTTCGCCAATTCTGTCTTACCAACACCCGTCGGACCGAGGAAAATAAAGCTGGCCGTGGGACGGTTGGGATCCGATAAACCGGCGCGGGAACGTTGAATCGCTTCGGCCACGGCTGTCACCGCTTCCTCTTGACCGATGACACTTTCGTGTAATTCCTCTTCCAGATTGAGGAGTTTTTCTTTTTCCGATTCGATTAATTTATTGAGAGGAATTCCCGTCCATTTCGAGATAATTTCGGCGATATCCGATTCGAGAACTTCTTCCCTTAATAAACTTTTGCCGGTGGTTTGTTTGTCGGCCAATTGAGTTTCTAGGGCGGACATTTGCCGCTGCAGATCGGTTAATTTTCCGAACTTTAATTCCGCAGCCCGATTATAATCATAATCGCGTTCGGCCTGTTGAATTTCCAGATTAACTTGTTCGATCGCTTCTTTAACCCCACGAACTTTATCGATAATCTCTTTTTCCCCTTGCCATTGGGCATTTAATCCCGATTGTTCTTCCTTGAGGTTAGCCAGTTCTTTTTCTAACTTTTCTAACCGTTCTCGCGAAGCTGGATCGTATTCCCGTTGTAGGGAAAGTTTTTCCATTTCTAACTGGAGAATTTTGCGATCAATTTCATCGAGTTCTTCTGGTTTAGAGGTGATTTCCATCTTCAATTTAGCCGCCGCTTCATCAACTAAATCAATGGCCTTATCGGGCAAAAAGCGATCACTAATATAACGATTAGAAAGCAGTGCCGCCGCCACTAAAGCATTATCGGCAATTTTCACCCCATGATGCACCTCATAACGTTCTTTGAGACCGCGAAGAATCGAAATAGTATCGACCACATTTGGTTCATCCACTAAAACCTCTTGAAAACGTCTTTCTAGCGCCGCATCTTTTTCGATATATTTGCGGTATTCATCGAGGGTAGTGGCCCCAATACAACGTAATTCACCCCGGGCTAACATTGGTTTTAATAAATTGCCCGCATCCATTGCCCCTTGAGTGGCTCCCGCACCGACAACGGTATGAATTTCATCAATAAACATGATGATATTGCCTTGAGAATCGGTGACTTCCTTGAGGACAGCTTTTAATCTTTCCTCAAATTCCCCGCGATATTTTGCTCCCGCAATTAAGCCACCCAAATCGAGAGAAATGAGAGTCCGATCTAACAGAGATTCTGGCACATCACGGTTAATAATCCGCTGGGCTAATCCTTCGACAATGGCAGTTTTTCCTACTCCCGGTTCCCCGATTAAAACCGGGTTATTTTTAGTCCGACGCGAGAGAATCTGAATGGTGCGACGGATTTCGTCATCCCGTCCAATTACGGGGTCTAATTTACCTTCCCGTGCCAATTGGGTGA
Organism: Microcystis sp. M015S2; assembly: GCF_020245945.1. Taxonomy (NCBI): domain Bacteria; kingdom Bacillati; phylum Cyanobacteriota; class Cyanophyceae; order Chroococcales; family Microcystaceae; genus Microcystis; species Microcystis sp. M015S2. The sequence continues at coordinate 18,933 of NZ_JADBTX010000121.1, read as the reverse complement.
GATCCCGTCCGTATTTTTCTAGGGCCTCATATTTGCCTTCTGGATTCTGATCGGTCACTTTTTGACTACCTCTGACTTGTTGAATAATTTCCTTGAGTTTGTTTTCGGTAAGTCCGAATTCTTGAAAAATATTTTTACCGAAGCGATCATCTTTAGCGTAACCTAAAATCAAATGCTCGATCGAGATAAAGTCATCTCCAAATTCTCGGCGATAATTTTCTGCTCGATCGAGTAAACTATCTAAACTACGACCTAAATAAATCGAGTCGCCGGGGTTAGAGATTTTCGGTTGACGACGGATAAAGTCATCGGTTCGATCCCGCAAACGGGCTAGACTAATATTAGCTTTACTAAAGACACTGCCCGCTAATCCCTCCTGTTCCAGTAGGGCTTTCATTAGATGTTCGCTTTCGATTTGTTGCTGGCTGTTCTGTTTGGCAATGTCCGGCGTTTTGACGATTGCCTCCCAAGCTTTTTCCGTAAATTGTTGTGGATTGGTTGGCTGCATTTTCTATAAGAGATTACTTTTATACCCTAGAGATTATTCTAGATTGACCGGTTTGTCGGCTCCTAGGGGCTTACCGTACCTAGTTCAGGGGGATTTCCCCTCAATGGTGCGATTTAAGCGGCTAAAGTTTATAAGCTGTCAGGGATTTAAACTGCGTCTGGGAAATTTTAGTACAAATGTTCAAGCTCTCAACCAAGCTAAAATCTTAAGTAGCTGGTTATAATTAAATTAAAAATGAATTTTAGGTTCGATCCCCCCTGCCCCCCTTGATAAGGGGGGTGTCTGATAATTTTTAACGCCTACCTACTTAATTATTAAAGATGTTCACTGTTGACTGATAACTGATAACTGATAACTGATAACTGATAACTGATAACTGATAACTGATAACTGATAACTGATAACTGATAACTGATTAAAGCCCACCCTAAAATACTATCTAAGCGATTAAAGATTTAACTTTACTAATAATACCAACTGGGTCAATACCTTGGTGGGGGAATTGTTCCCATAAACCGCCACAACCTTCATGGTGAGTACCGATATAGGCGTATTTAGGAGTTAAACCGCGTTCGAGTAACCAAGAACCATAACGGCTACCTAAACCCGTACGACGGTTAAATGCTTCTACCACTAAAACAAAGGGAGAACTACCAACTTTAGCGATAATTTCTTCATCCACCACATTGAGAGTCGGTTTATTAATTAAACCCACGTCAACACCTTCTTGTTTTAGACGTTCCACTGCATCCAAAGCTCGGTATAAACCATCGCCAAAGCTGATGATATAACCGGCAGTGCCTTCCCGAATTACTTCATCTTTTCCGGGGACAAAGGTATAACCATCGCCAAAGAAATTATTACCTTTAGTATCAAGAATATTGGGAGTTTTAGAACGAGTCGAGAAGATAAAACGTAAACCGGGTTGATGGAAAGTTGCCTCGACACAAGCGGTCATTTGTGCCGCATCGGCTGGGAAATAAAGACGGGTTTCGTAACCGTCATCCAGTCCATTATCGGCAAAGAAATTATTCAAACCAAAGTGACAGGTATTATCCGCCATGTCATCGATACCAGAATGGGAAAAATGACATAAAAGATTAGAATAATTCAAACGCGCCATGGTGATTTCAGAAATACACATTTCTAGAAAAGCGGCAAAGGTGGCGAAAATTCCCTGTTTACCTTTTTCCATACCAAAACCAGCAGCCGCCGAAAGATTGCCCCGTTCCATAATACCGGAAGGAATAAACACTTCGGGATGTTTATCGTGGATAATTTTCAGACCGCAGGAACCCTCTAAATCGCTATCTACTACTAATACCTTAGCCTTGCGTTCTTCCTCGCTCATTTTGCCTAAAAGACTGACTACTGCTTCGCCGAAAACGTTGCGGTTAGAACCCCATTTATCCCCAGAACCGAGGAATTTATAGTCATTAGAAGGCTTCTTAATACTGTTGAGATATTCCACGGCGGCACTGTGTCCTTTTGCCTCTAAATATTTCAAAGCCAAGGGTACAGAAATCACATCATGACCGTGGTTAGAACCTTCTAACCCTTCAATACCGGGACACATGGGACGTTTATTAATAATCGCAATCGGGCCGGGAGTATTAATTGCTTCACAGATATTGCGATACAAACTATCGATATCTTCCCCATCTCCCACTAACACTTTTAGTCCATGACCGGCGAGAGTTTTAGCCACATCATAACCGGGTAAATATTTGGAAGGATTACCAGCAATCGTCACATCATTATCATCAATAATTAGCTTAACATTGATGTGTTGAGCTACGGCTAAACGGGCAGCTTCTGCATCATTGCCTTCCTGTTGAGAACCATCGGAACCTAAGCAAAAAACGGTTTTTCCGGGGTTAGCCAAAGCGACACCGTTAACGTAGGGCCACATATGTCCTAAACGGCCAGAACTAAATTTTACGCCGGGAGTTAATCCTAATTCCGGGTGTCCAGGGAGTTTAGAATTAGCCTCGCGGTAGTGCATTAATTGTTCTGGGGGTAAAGAACCTTCTAACGCAGACATGAGATATTGAGTACCGACGCGGTGTCCCGCTTCATCGAAGAAAATTGGTACAAATTGACTAGGTTGACTGCGGAAAAGAGCATCGAGAATCACCACTTCCGGGACGGTATCGTAGGGGCCGCCGGTGTGACCACCCACACCCCGGGCCGCACCCGTGGCAGTAAAAAAGATGATAGCATCGCGACAGAGTTGGATATTGGCTTTTAGGGCGCTTCTTTGCTCGTCGGTGAGGGTGGGGTTACTGGGGTCGAGACTGATGGGTTTATAGGCAGTCAAATCGATGGGAAAGGCTGTCATTGTCGATTTTCCTTAATGTAGAGAAATAACTATAGTCAGGGAAATCATAGCCTAGAATGTCACCCGATCGATTGATTGAATAATTTCTTATCGAAAATTTGGGTTGAAAACCCCGTCCTTTGAGGACGGCTTTAAGCTACAACGGAAAAGGCGATAACCAAGCTAAAAACTAAACCTTGACCACAGATAGTAGGGGGTTTCGTTCAGAAAAGAATTCAAATTCGGCCTTAAACGAGTAAAACTTTCTAGGAAATAAGGTTGAACATGAGATTTTTTCCACTTGTTCAAAGTGGCCGTCCGGCATTCGGACACTGAAAACGGACGGGTCGGAAAGCGTAAGACTACCGCTAAGGTAGCGGCATCCCGTGAAGCGTCAACCCAGCGGTCGGTCGTTTAATTAAGTTTGTTCGATCTGCCGGTCATCACCGTCCGGCCCCGGCGGTGAGGATGTCAACATAGATACCCCTTAATAATTCCACTTCACCCCTTATCCTCCTTAGTAGCTGACCATTGAGTTAACCTGGCGCCAATCAAAGCAGCCGGAGCGGGCAACGCCATCGCTAACTTTTCTTCTGGGAGAATTAACGACAAGGCAATTGAACTGATTAGCCCTGATGCAATAAAAATCATTGCAGTTTGGTTTTTACTAGCCATTCGGACAAAATTAAAGGGAGAATAAAACACACTAAAAGAAAAACCATAAATTTTTGTTTAACTATCGCGATTAACTTTAAGGTGCTTGGTTTTTAAAAGGATGATTCGAGGGTAAATTAGCCTGTAATCCAAACTTCCAAGCTAAATATCCTGCCAATTCGGTAGCTTTATTTTCCGTGGTGATTACTAGCTTGGCTATTCTCTGTTAAACCAGCGGACCCATTGAATTGCTCCACCAATACGAAATTCTGGGCGAATATTAAAAGTCCCCCATTTACCCCTGTTATTTCTAGAAGCCCATTGACACTGAGAAAGTCATTCCCCCCAGAAACAAACCGGGAAGTAACTATTCTCCAGGAATTGTTCCCAGTAGTTTGACTATCGGCTGCTCCGTTCACCACATTAGGAAAATGAGAAACGGTCAAAGGCGCGTTAGCCAAATCTGGTCTATCTTGCCAGTTAAAGCCTTGAATCGCCCCCACTGAAGTATGATTATTATCAATATATTTTAATCAATTCTCTCAGCACTCTGTAGTATTTTATTCTTTCTTCTCGGTTTCTTTCTCTATAACGAAGTTCCTTCTTTTTTCTGGTAACTTTCATTTTTTTTAAGGCATAGCAAATGGCACTTGGTCTCACTCCAAACTTCTCGGCTCTGTCTCTTAATCTTGCCTCGGGATTTTCTTAGACATCTTTTGACAGTGCTTTCCAGTCCAGCTTTTTCTGACGATGTTTTACCTTTGTTGCTTCAAGTTTCTCCCTACGAAAGCCATCTATAGCGCTTTTCACGTTACTGAGGTATCGACAAGTTTTGCCAACAAGGGGTTTAAGCCCCTTGCCCATACCTCATTCTGATGAAAACTGCTATATATTTTTACAACAAGCTGAAACATTGGATTACCTAGAGTTAGTAAAAGCGTTTCGGAATTGGGTAAGAAGTCAGCTGAAAAAATAAAAGGAAGATTTTTCGACGTTAAATCTCATACCAATCTCCCGAATCGGAGTCTCAACAATGGAAATCAACAAGTTTTCCCTCTTGGGTCGTCGGTCGTCAACACCAAATTAGGTTACACTTCATCGACCCCAGGGTTAATGCGGATGGAGGGACTCGAACCCACACATCAAAGACACTAGAACCTAAATCTAGCGCGTCTACCAATTCCGCCACATCCGCAAATATGTCAGCTTATTCCATCATAGCATAAGATACTATAGGAAAGATAAAATTTTTTATTCTTAATAATTTTATGCTCTTAGGTTTTGTCTTTCAGTCTCCTGGCCCCGTCCTCTGGGAGATCGGACCGATTTCGGTGCGCTGGTATGGATTTCTCATCGCTATGGCGGTATTATTGGGTGTCACTCTCTCCCAGTACCTCGCCCAAAAAAGAGCGATCGATCCGGATTTAATCGCTGATTTGGCCATTTGGTTAGTAGTGGGGGCTATACCTGCAGCCCGTCTGTACTATGTTCTCTTTCAGTGGCAAGAATACGCGCCAAATCCTGCTGATATTATCGCCATTTGGAAGGGAGGTATCGCTATTCACGGGGCAATTATCGGGGGTTTGCTGGCGGCCCTAATCTTTGCCCGCATTAATCGGGTTTCTCTTTGGCAATTACTCGATCTGGTAGCCCCTTCAGTTATTCTCGGTCAAGCGATCGGACGTTGGGGTAACTTTTTTAATTCGGAAGCTTTTGGCAGTCCGACTAATTTACCCTGGCGGTTGTTTATTCCTCCGGCTAGTCGTCCTTTAGAATATATCGCCGTCGATTATTTTCACCCCACCTTTCTCTACGAATCTCTCTGGAATCTGGCAGTTTTTGCCCTACTCATCTATCTGTTTTTCTGGGGTTTAAAACACCCCAGTAAATTAAAAATTGGCACCCTTACCCTAGTCTATTTTATCGCCTACAGTCTAGGTAGATTCTGGATCGAGGGACTACGCACCGATAGTTTAATGTTTGGGCCGCTGAAAATGGCGCAAATAATTAGTTTAGGAGCGATCGCTGTCGGTCTTTTCGGTTTATTCTGGTTATATAAACTCCAGCGTCCTTTACCAGATGTGGTGGCAACCGTCGGTTATAATCAAAAGTTACCCTAGCTAACCCTGACAATGGATCTAGTAACAATTTTTCAACAGGTTTTAAACGGTTTATCGATCGGTAGTGTCTATGCTATTTTTGCCCTCGGTTACACTTTGATTTTTTCCATTTTAGGTATTATCAATTTTGCCCATGGCGCAATTTTTACCCTCGGAGCCTATTTTACCTACGCTCTAGCGGGGGGAGTTTTCGGTTTTAATGGTTTATTAGCTAATGCCAAATTACCCTTTTCCTTACCCTTTTTTTTAGCACTTTTGTTAGGCTGTATCCTTTCAGGTTTCACCTCGGTTCTTCTGGAAAGATTGGCCTTTAAACCTCTCCGGGTACGGGGTTCTGATTCTCTCTTAACTTTGGTTTCTAGCCTAGGGGCAGCCGTGGTGATTGTCAATGTTATTCAATACTTATTCGGGGCAGAAATTTATACTTTTCCCGATGGGATTTATGGCAATCTTCCCCCCGCAATTAATTTCGGTACGGCCGAGCGCCCCGTGGCAATTCGCACAATTCAGATTATTATTTTTCTGGTTTCAGCAGTGATGGTAGCTTTACTAACTTATTGGGTTAATTTTACCAAAATGGGCAAAGCTTTACAAGCGGTAGCTGAAGATGTCACCACGGCCAGTTTGTTGGGGATCAATCCCGAAAAATTTATCGTGATTACCTTTTTTATTAGTGGTGCCTTGGCAGGTTTAGCAGGAACTTTAGTCGGTTCTAGTGTTAGTATCGCTGGCCCCTATTTCGGTATTGCTTTCGGATTAAAAGGTTTAGGAGTGATTGTTTTAGGGGGATTGGGAAGTATCCCCGGAGCGGTAATCGGTGGTTTATTATTGGGTATTGCCGAAGCCTTTGTTCCCGCAGAATATTCCGGTTATCGAGAGGCGATCGCTTTTGCTATTCTCTTTATTATGTTGTTAGTTCGTCCCCAGGGTTTACTAGGCAGAAAGTTAATTCAAAAAGTCTAAGTCGGTTTAATTGGCCGAGAGAAAAACTGTTTTTCCCGACAAAGAAGATTGATAGGCAGCATAGGCCACTTCTAGGGCATAAAGACTGGCTTGGGGAGTAACATAGAGAGGAACCCGATCGAACAGATAATCTAGTACCATGGCGGTATCTTTGGCAAAAAGACCGCGACGGGTTTCCGCTTCTAAAGCTTGGCTACCTTCACTATTAATTAACTGCCCTGTTTCCCCTTCAAAAATTAAGCTGCCTGCCTCGCCATGAATAGTGAAAGTTCGCTCATTTTGCCAAAAAACTTCGCCTTTGCCGTAGGTAACTTCGGCAATTAGGCCATTTTTAAATAATAACTGCGCCTCACACAAACAAGCCAGAAAATAATCGGATTCCGGGGCATTCCAATAACGACAATGACAGGACACGGACTCCACTTCCCCAAATAAATTAGTAAAGCGATGGATACGAGAAAGGGCCGCAATCAAAGGAAAACCGAATAAATCCCGATGAAATGTCCAGCGCCGGGGTGCCGGTCTGCCGGGGACGATCGTGGTATAACGGGCTAGGTGGATATTGCCGAGGCTGGCTAAATACTGCTGTTGGGTTTGATGCAGTCCCCCCAAAAGTTCAATATGTTCGACGTGCAGTAATTTGTTCTCGGTTTCGGCTAGGGTGATTAATTCTGCTGCCGCTGCCGGGTGAAAAGCTAGGGGATACTCGACGATAACGTGCTTACCAGATTTTAAGGCAGTACGGGCGATCGAGGCATGGGCTTGATTAACGTTGGCAATGACAATCAGATCGAGATCAGGATGACTGGCTAGGCTTATTGCCGAATCTAGGGCAGAAATTTGGTATTTTTGCGAGAAATTAGTGATCGATTCGGGACTATTACCGCTAACATACAAAAGCTGGGCGCGATCATCCGCTTGCAAGCTTTCAGCACGACGTTGAGCGGCGAACCCTGTGCCAACTATACCAATTTTTAAGGGACGATGAGAAGTCATCAGGGGCATTCTGGCGACATTAATTATCGGGAAGTGGGGTGTGGGGGATTGGGGAAGTGGGGAAGCGGGAATTATGAATTATGAATTATGAATTATGAAGTGGGGAGAACAAAGCTGCCTTCTGACTCCTAACTCCTAACTCCTGACTCCTGCCGACTACCTATCGCCTTTCCTAGCTTTATCTTGGCAATCAACTCATCTATTATCTCAAAAATAGCACTCTAAAAGATGTGGGAGGGTGAATTCATATTTTTAATGGGCAACGCCAATTTTTTGCTCCTGTTTCGGCCCCAGAGCTTCTAAACCGCCATCGGTTGTCGGGGAGCATGACGACTAGGGGAAACCACCACCGGAGTTGGCGACACCGTACAGGTTAATTCTAGAGACTGTTCTAAACTAACCACCCGATTGAGTTGTTGCCATTCAGTGCTAAAAGGAGGCATCGCTAGAGCGCAGGCTTTCCAATGAGCTTCGACGGGAACATCTAGTTGTTGACAAGTGCCACCGCGCCGACCTTGGGTTTGATAGTATCGGCAGTATCGACAGGAAGAAGTAAGAAAGTTTGCGGCTTGCATGGGTTGGCTTTAAAAGGAAGATGATTATAAGGAACTCAAAGGATGACTCTCTTTTCGCTCTGTGTAATATTGTCCTACCCTGCGCCAAGGGTATTTTCCTGACTAGCATAGCTAGAACTGATATGCCATATAGTTTCTAGTGATCCCCAAAAAAAATTTTATTTTTAGAATCTTTTAATAGTTACTTTGCAAAAAGCAGCACTGTCTCAAAACTGAAGAGTTAAACTCAGTTGTGGCCGAGGTTATTGGGTCTAGTATCAGCAATAACAGAACGGGGATCAAGCCTTAGCTCGATAGAATTGATGAATACAGGTTCAATTAAGACAGAAAAGATCGGCCTATTGATTCCCGACTCAAAAGCGCTCTTTCCACAATACTATTAAAAAATTGCATCTTTTACTCCGCCCGACTGGGCAAAACAAAAAGCACAACATTGCCAACGCTCAAGCTCTCCGGAGGGACTGGGAGACTGACAACGAGGACAAATCGGCCAGGCTCGATTTCTCTGAAGTATTTTCTGGCTCCAACTCTCTAAACCGTCCAGTTGCTGGGGATTTTCTGGCGGTTTTTCCGGGGTGACATAGCTAGGATGATCTCTGAGGGAATTAGGCGCGATCGCTTCTAGAGGAATTAACTGACTATCTTGCTGCCAACGGGCGGCAGAAAAGCGGATATCGCTCAGGGGAGTCTCTAACTGACTATTAAGCCGTTTTAATAAGCTATAGCGTTGTAAAGACAATTCCTGTGCTAAAGCGGCGCTACTGGTGGCCACCGATAAAACCCCGCGATTGAGGGAAAAAGGCCGGGTTTGCTCCAGCAGACGGGGATTAATAATTTTTGGCCACAATTGCAGCACTTGATCGTAGTGGCGATATTCTTCCCAACCCGCCTGTTGAGTAATAGCCGCCAAAATTTTGTCAAGAGAATCTAAAGACATAGGGAAAATCTGGGGAATACCACGTTAGACTAGGACGAAAAAACCCGCTAACCTTTCAGCATAACCTTTAATACCCCCGCCCTGGATATCTGCCATGAAATCCGATCGATCCCCATCCTCCCAAGATTTGCCTCTCTCGATCGTCCATCAACCCAGTTCAGCCATCGATCCCGCTCAGAAACCAGAATATCTGGAAGCTGCTGTCATTAACGTCTATCCCCCAGCTAAAGATGCCTTTTTTACCCCTTGGGGTATCCGGGCAATGGTGATCTTTTTAATTGCTAATAGTCTCCTCGGTCTCAATCAATGGTTAACCAATACTACCCCCACCCCGAGGAAAGCTGAGAATTCCCCCCGCGAGCAGCACCAAAATAACTCCCGCCACCTCGATCGATTGATAGCGATCGCTCGTCCAGTACAGAAAACTCCTCAAACCAGTCTGAGCGTTAATATTCCCGCTCCTCCAGTTAAAACTAGCCCGATAACTAATATTACCGCCCCACCAGTGGTTCAGAGTCCCCCCACCGCTATCAATCCGACTAATGCCCTCTTACCCCCGAATCCGCCACCGTCCCTGATGCCGGCCCATCAATTACCCGTCAGTAAGATCGAGCAATCTTTACCCGTCTCCCCCCCGGACCCCAGTACCCCGCCCGTATCTTCCCTAGTTTCCGCACCACCGCCACCACCGCCCCAAGTCACCCCTGAACCCTCGACCGCGATCATTAACGAACGAATGTTAGAGGAATTGCGTCAAAGAGAAGAATCACCCGCTAATTTACCCTTTTTTCAACGGGAAAAAGCCCGTCGCTTGGCCAATCAAAACCCACAGGATGCGGCGGAGTTAATGAAACAGTTACCGCCAGAATTACAAGTACCCCCTTCTCCCAGTAGTCCGCCACCTTCAGAAACAGCCGATCCCCCCCAGTCCCCCGTCCCTAGTTCTATCATTATTGATAGGAGCGGCACTTCGGTAAACTATTAGGGTTGGTATCGGGAGGACGGCAATGGGTTTGTTAGATCGCATGGGCCAAGCAATTCGCGCCCAAGTCAATAGTCTGATTCAGGAAAATCAAGATCCCGAAAAACTGCTGGAAAAGGCGATCTTGGAGATGGAAGGGGAATTGATCCAAATGCGACAAGCCTTGGCGGCAGCCGTCGCTACCCAGAAACGCACCGATCGCCAACGACAACAACAGGAAAAAGCAGCCCAAACTTGGCACGAACGCGCCCAATTAGCCCTACATCACGGTAACGAGGAACTCGCCCGCCAAGCTCTCAGCCAATGGCAAACCTATCAAAGTCAGATCGCCCCCCTACAAATCTCCCTGCAACAACAGACGGCTATTATACAAAAGTTAAAGAAAGAACTCTTGACAATTGAACGCAAATATGCTGAGATGAAAGCACAGAAAAGCCTTTATCTGGCCAGATTGCGATCAGCGAGTGCCAGTCAAAAAGCCCAAGAAATTATGGGCAGTTTGAACAGCAGTCAGATGGGTACTATTTTCGAGAAATTAGAAGCAAAAGTCCTAGAAGCCGAATCCCAAGCCGATTTAATCGGGTATAAAGACCCCTTAGAGCGACAATTCCAAGATTTGGAGGGACAAAAACAAATTGAAGCGGAATTACTCAAGTTAAAACAAGAAAACTTGGATGGGTGATAGGGAATTATAAATTATGAATTATGAATTATGAAGTAGGGTGTAGGGTGTGGGGAGAAAAAAGCTGTCTCCTGACTCCTGACTGTTGACTCCTAACTCCTATCCCCTATCCTAGCTCTCGTGGTTTATATTAAAGAATAAGCCGTTAGGCAAGATGGGAAATTTTAAGAACAGTTAACTGATTTAGTACACACCGAGAGGAACAAGAGCGTCATGGGTTTATTCGATCGCCTTAGCCGAGTTGTCCGAGCTAACCTCAATGATATGGTGAGCAAGGCTGAAGATCCAGAAAAAATGCTGGAGCAAGCTGTCAGTGATATGCAAGAGGATCTAGTACAGGTACGTCAAGCGGTTGCTAGAGCGATCGCAGAACAACGACAAACGGAACAAAAATACAGCAAAGACCAGTCAGAAGCCAATAAATGGGAACAAAGAGCCAAATTAGCCCTTTCTAAAGGGGATGAAACTCTCGCTCGGGAAGCTCTTAAACGCAAGAAAGATTTCACGGAAACCGCCGCCATTCTCAAAAATCAACTGGATCAGCAAACGGTACAGGTAGATAGTCTGAGAAAAAACTTGATCGCGCTCGAAAGTAAGATTTCTGAGGCAAAAACCAAGAAAAATATGTTAGTAGCTCGCTCCAGAGCCGCAAAAGCTAACGAACAACTTCAAAAAACCCTCGGCAGTATCGATACCAGTAGTTCCATGTCCGCTTTTGAGCGCATGGAAGCAAAAGTTATCGAGTCGGAAGCCCGTGGTCAAGCGATCGGTGAAATCGGTGGTGTCGGCATCGAACAGGAATTCGCTAGACTAGAATCAGGTAGCGATGTGGAGGATGAATTAGCACTGCTGAAAGCACAAATGTCTGGGGTAGCATTACCCGGTACAGCTTCTAGTCAACCCACTTTACCCCAAGCAACCACCGTCAGGGATTCGGCAGTGGATGCAGAATTAGAGGAATTGCGATCGAAGTTAAAAGAAATGTAAAACTTTGAGAGCGTCGAGACGTACTATCTACGGTACGTCTCTATTTATTGAGTTTGTTGTTCAGATAGGGAATATTAATTGCTAGTCATAATTAACCATCACTATTATGCGGGATGATTTATCTAATTGACGTTCCTCAATTATCGAAGTAATTGCCTTACAAAAAAGAGCCGAACAACAGTACAACCAAGCACAAGCTGAGCTTTTAAAATGGGAAAAAAGAGTTAAACTCGCTCTAGATAAAGGTGATGAGTCTCTGGCACAAGAAGCTAATATAAAGAAAAAACATTCCCCATCTTTTGGGGGTAAAGGGGCGATCAACCGTCGTTGATCGCCCCTAACTTGAATTTTCACTCGCTTAAGGGTTTGATTGATTTGGATCAGAAGGTCGGTCTCGGTTAGCTTCTTCAATGGCTTTATCTAGTTCGTCTGCTCTTCTTTCCGCTTCTCTTACTCCTCGTTCCAGTTCTGGAAAGCTATTGTTCCGAGCAATGCCAAAAACATTCTTCCAAGCTTCCACAGCTAAAAATCCAAGTCCGAAAATCAGCAAAATTCGCACGATAATGCTGTCAAGCTTCTGTTTTTCGTTGTCGTTCATATCAGGCATACTCCAATGTATTTACTGAGTATTTTATCAAGGCGATCTTCTCTGGATCGGGCAATCGAGCGGCGATCAAAATAAACCCGCTGCTTTTGCCTTCTCTAATTCTAAAACTGATTCTACATCTTCTTAATTGGGCGGTTAATTCTGCGAGGCTAATATTTGCAAAATTGCTAAATTTTGCAAATATTCTGGTGTTCTGGAGTCGGTAAAGCCATTGCTCCGGCTAATTCCGCTCTGAAAGAGTGGTTGGCTGCGTTGGTACTGCTAAAAGCACGAATGTTACTGGGTAAAACTGCCCATCCACCCACCCTCAAGGATTCAGCAGTAGATGCAGAAATAGAGGAATTGCGATCGAAGTTAAAAGAACTGTAAAACTTTGAGATTGTCGAGAGGTATTGCAGCCCTTCTCATCAATATGAAGTATAGCCTAATCTGGTATCTAAGACCGAAGAGCGACTAATGTTAACCGTTTTGGCGTTTCCCAGAACGAAAACTTTGTACCTCATCATTAGAAAAAAATCCCAAACAATGCCGCTCAAAACCCTTTAATTCTGAAGATAATCCTAAGATTCAGCCCGAAAAAGAGCCAGAAAGGTGAGGATAGCTAGGATGGAAGTGAAAAGCAATTTTGACTCGAAATTATCCCAAGGGATCGATCGCATTTAACGAAACCCTTACCCCAACAGCATAAGACAAGAGAAGGACTTATTAAGGAGAAACCCAGCCATGAAAATCGGCGTAATCAAAGAAAGTGACCAAGGCGAGGCGCGGGTGGCGCTAGTGCCGGATACCGTCGCCCGTTTAGTCAAGGCGGGATTTGAGGTAATTGTCCAAAATGGGGCGGGAATTAGCGCTAACTTTGCCGATAGTGCCTATAGTGCCGTGGGAGCCGCCCTGAGCGAAAACAGCGAATATATCTATGAAACTGCCGATATTATTCTCAAAGTCGTCCCTCCTAGCGATAGCGAGATCGATCGCCTGAAAAATGGTGGTATCCTCATCGGCTTTCTCGATCCCCTGCGGCAACCCCGGCGCATTGCCAAATTAGCCGAGCGCGGGATCACCGCTTTGAGCATGGAATTAATTCCCCGCAGTAGTCGCGCCCAGAGCATGGATGCCCTCTCCTCTCAGGCTAACCTCGCCGGTTACAAAGCGGTACTCCTCGCCGCCGTGCAGCTGCCGAAAATGTTCCCGATGATGACTACCGCCGCCGGTACGATCGCCCCCGCCAAAGTGCTGGTATTGGGGGCGGGAGTTGCCGGATTGCAAGCTTGCGCTACCGCCCGCCGTTTGGGGGCAGTGGTGGAGGCTTTTGATATTCGTCCCCAAGTCAAAGAAGAAGTACAGAGTGTCGGGGCGAAATTTATTGAAATGCCCCTAGAAGAAGATACCGTCGCCGATAACGGTTACGCCAAAGAGGTTTCTCTTAGCACACAGGAGCGCATTTGTCAAGCCTTGGCCGAACCAATTAAGCGGGCTGATGTGGTGATCACCACCGCCCAAGTACCGGGGAAACAGGCTCCGCTGCTAGTCACCAAAGAAATGATCGCCACCATGAAAGCGGGGGCGGTAATCGTTGATTTAGCGGCGGAACAGGGCGGAAATTGCGCCTACACCCAACCGGGACGAGAAATCATCGAAAATGGGGTAAAAATCGTCGGAGCCGTTAATCTTCCTGCCACAGTGGCCACCAATGCCAGCCAGATGTACGCCAAAAACCTGCAAATGCTGCTACAGCTTTTAGTCAGCAAAGAGGGCAGTTTAAACCTCGATTTTGCCGATGACATCATTGATAGTGCCTGTGTCACCCACGCCGGCGAAATCCGCAACCAACGCATTAAATCCGCCCTCAGTGAACAGTTATCCGCTTTTTAGCTATCAGGAGGCAGGAGGCAGGAGTCAGGAGTCAGGAGTTAGGAGTTAGGAGTTAGGAGTCAGGAGTCAGAAGGCAGCTTTGTTCTCCCCACTTCCCACTTCATAATTCATAATTCATAATTCATAATTCCCACTTCCCCAATCCCCCACTTCCCCAATACCCTACTTCCCTATCCCCAAACCCTATCCCCTATTTCTTTAACCAATGACTGCCCAACTTTTAACCGCTTTAGTGGTATTTGTCCTCGCTTCCTTTGTCGGTTTCGAGGTGATCAATAAAGTTCCTCCCACTCTCCATACACCCCTGATGTCGGGAGCCAATGCAATTTCAGGTATCGCCGTTGTCGGTGCGCTCCTCATCGCCGGAGGCACAGATTGGCACGAATTAACCGTAATTTTAGGGTTAATTGCCGTTATTTTGGCGATGGTTAACGTGGTCGGTGGTTTTGTCGTTACCGATCGAATGCTGCAAATGTTCAAGAAAAAAGAGGCTAAATCATGAATAATGCCCTTACCACAGGGATCGAGTTATCCTATCTACTCGCCGCCATTTTATTTATCATCGGTCTTAAACAATTATCTTCCCCCGCCACCGCCCGTCAAGGCAATTTTTTGGCCGCCATCGGGATGCTAATCGCCATTATTGCCACCTTAATCAATCAAGAAATCCTCAGCTATGGTTTAATCGCCGTGGCGCTGGTGATTGGCTCGATTATCGGCTTAGTTTCGGCGCAAAAAGTCCCGATGACAGCTATGCCCCAAATGGTGGGGATTTTTAACGGTTTAGGCGGCGCTGCCAGCGCTTTAATTGCCATTGGCGAATACTGGCGTTTACTGCAAAGTGGGGAAAATATTCCCTTTGACTCGATACTGATCGCTATTTTGGGTGTGTTAATCGGTGGTGTCACTTTTACCGGTAGTGTCCTCGCTTTTGCCAAATTACAGGAATTAATCAGTGGCGCACCCGTAACTTTTCCTTTCCAACAACCCTTTAACATTCTCTTGCTACTCACCTTTTTAGGGGGTAGTGTCTATCTCTTTTTCGATCCCACCTCGATCGATGTTTTCCTGACCTTGGTGGTACT
Source organism: Microcystis sp. M015S2 (assembly GCF_020245945.1). Classification (NCBI taxonomy): domain Bacteria; kingdom Bacillati; phylum Cyanobacteriota; class Cyanophyceae; order Chroococcales; family Microcystaceae; genus Microcystis; species Microcystis sp. M015S2. The sequence continues at coordinate 3,645 of NZ_JADBTX010000121.1, read as the reverse complement.
TTCCCTAATTTTCGGGGCTTTATTCGTGCTTCCCATCGGTGGCGGCGATATGCCCGTGGTTATCTCGCTCTTAAACTCTTTTTCCGGGATTGCCGCTAGTGTAGTCGGTTTTATCCTGATGAATAGTATGCTGATCATCGCCGGTGCTTTGGTGGGTGCGTCGGGGATTATCCTGACTCAGATCATGTGTAAAGCCATGAATCGATCGCTGGCTAGTGTACTATTTGGGGCATTTGGTACAGGTGCTAGTGCCGGGGGCGAAGCGAGCGCCACTTCTAGCCTTGATAAATCGGTTCATGCTATTGATTCAGAAGAAGGGGCGATGATGCTCGGTTATGCGCGTTCTGTGGTGATTGTACCCGGTTACGGCATGGCAGTGGCCCAAGCACAACACGCGGTGCGAGAATTGGCTGAACAGTTGGAAAAAAATGGCGTTGAGGTTAAATATGCTATTCACCCCGTGGCGGGAAGAATGCCCGGTCACATGAATGTATTATTGGCTGAAGCTAATGTTCCCTATCCGCAACTCTACGATATGGATGATATTAATCCTGAGTTCGAGCGCGTCGATGTGGCGTTAATTATTGGGGCGAATGATGTGGTTAATCCCGCTGCCCGTCACGATAAGGCTAGTCCGATTTATGGAATGCCGATTCTCGACGTGGATAAGGCACAGCACACGATCGTGATTAAGCGCAGTATGCGATCGGGTTTTGCTGGGGTGGAAAACGAATTATTCTACAATCCCAAAACCTTTATGCTCTTTGGTAGCGCTCAAGATGTGGTAGCACAATTAGTATCACAAGTCAAGGATTTGTCATAATTCTTAACAAATAGGACGGGGTGAAAACCCCGTCTTTTTTTTTATCTGATTTTTCAGAGTGTGGATTTAATTTGGTGGGACTACTTAAAGATAATCGAGAACTAATTCCCCTTTGGTGACTTTTTCGGTAATTAAAGTTCTGACTAACTCTAATTCTTCTAGGGTCACTTTACCATCAGACCTCATAGCTAGGGCGATTCTTTCCCTTTCCCCTTGAGTGATCACGCCATCAACACTAGCCTGTTCTATAATAGCCCGCAACTTTTCTAGTTCCTGTTGTTCTTCTGCGGTTAATTCTACTTGATTAGGACGAGATATTTCCATAAAAATTTCTCCTTGAGCGATTAATACAAACTTGATAATTTTTTTCTAAGTAGTAGAACTCATGGCAGTTATCCCCAGTCAGCATCGGGAATCAGGGACGATGCCTAATCCGGTTACACTTCATATTTTATCAGAACCCCTCTCAACAAATACGTTTGTATTAAGAAACATTAATAAAGCTGAGAGCCTTGACTATTGCCTCTGGGCTATTCCCTTGCCTCACGGTTAACTTTAATTTTGTTCGACCACTTAGAGTTAGCGAATACATTATAGCAGTTATCTTAATGGTGAGAGAAACGCTGTGGTATAACTTTGTGTCTTTGTGCTTGACGAAAAAGCTGTCTTGTCCGCTAAAGTCAAGAGGAGCCAAGTTTGTCGATTACTCGACTAATTTTATCATCATTCAAGTGTTTGGGTTCGATGCCATCTCCCAGCAGATGTTCGGTTGCTTTATCTTCAAAAAATTGAGGAAATAAATACAAGGATCGGGAGACAAATCCCAATCCGTTCAGGATAATTGCTTTCACGACTTGCCCAGCTGTGAAAATTTCTCCTGGAACTCATTGAGACTTGTTCGTTAATAATTTCAATGATTCCTATTTCATCTATAATTCCGGCTACTAATCCCAGATGGTCTAGATTTTTCCCTTGAATTTCTGTTGATTGATTCATGGAACAACAACGCCAGCCGTGAAAGGGGTCAAACAATTCCTATTTTCTCCTAAGTAGGTGGGTGGAATTAAATATAAGATGAACGTAGGTTGGTTTGAAGCATGAAACCCAACGCCCGTATGGGTTACGAAGTGCGCTAACCCATCCTACAAATAATTGTGCCTCCCTACTTATCTGTTGTCAAGGTTCAGTTTTTAGCTTGGTTATCGCTTTTTCCATTGTTGCTTAAAGCCGTCCTAAAAGGACGGGGTTTTAACCCAAATTTTCGATAAGGTGGGTAGGGCATCTTTGACAGTGCCACAACGATATAAGTTAGATAGGCTTTCTAAAATATATCGTAATCGAATAGAAGCGCGGTTTCAACCCGCTTCTATTCACCACAAAGAATCCCTGTCGTTTTGACGCAGGGAGATGTCAAAAACTCAGAGTAGTTCACACTCTCATTTAACGGTGGTGGGCAATGTCCATCTTGGGAAAAACTACGGGGTGAGCGATATCGGTCTTCGGGTATTTAAACGAATCCCGCACGGACTGTCGCTCCAGGAGCGTGCGAGCCGGTAATCGGTAGAGCGGTCCGTGGTTTTATCCTTAACGGTGAAAGTGATCGAGCCATCTGACGACTGTTCGATACCGGCCGGTCCCTCTAGAAAAGTCCCCTCTGGAACGGTAGCGACCGGTTTGAAAGCGCCTTGTATTTCCACAAAAAGAACCTGACGGGTAATTCCCCACAACGGCTCTTTATCAACTTTTTGAAACAAACTCAACCAACTTCCGGCGAGTGTGTTGGGAACAGAGATACCTATCACCAGTGGCCCTGGTTTTATTTCTTTAAGAAAAGGATCGCGGAAACCACCAGCGTTAGTCACGAAAGTTCTACCAGAATCAGTGCTGTGGATGTACCATTCAGTGATACCGTTCCGACTCCGCGTACTTTCTCCTAAAAGTATGGTAGTGACAGTAATCCCATCGTAAAAGAACAACTCATCTTTTATGCCTCTGAGCAAAATACCTCGTAATTGCGGGACATCGTAAACGGGGTGAACGAGACGAGTACCCCGTGCGATCGCGACTATCTCTTTCGCTTCTCCAGCAATGATCTCGAAGGTGGTAAGGGATGATCGTCCCCAAAATGTAGCGCGATGACCAGTGATAAATACGCGCTCCAACGCACGGCTGTAAACTCCCTGAGCGAGGATACAGTTACCCCAGAAACGATGCCAAAACGAGCAGGGTCGCTCGTAGAGTTCGGGAAGTGCCTTCGGTGTGCCAAGGGTGGGGGGATTGGCTTTCAGATCGAGCCGGGCTATATAATCGATTTGTCCTCCATCGATCCAGAGCCAACCATCTTGTGTCGAAACCAGAGCCTCAATCTGGCCGTAATCGTATTGCGGGGCCCTCACCGATACAAGAGGTGTGGTCGCGCCACTCCGCTTCAGTAGCAGGGTATCGACACCGGAGACGACTACCTCCAGCGATTGGCCCCGCGTTGGGATTGTTACTCGTGCCGGTTTATCCGGCGATAATATTAATCTCGTCTCTGGTTTTCGCTCTACCGGTGAGAGGCAATATTTATCTAAAGGTTCGGCCATAACTCCCGGAACGTTAGCGACGAGAATTAAAAATAACCATCGAAAAATACGTCGCCACCAATTCCGATAATCATCCCGAGCAGCCAAAGAATTGTTAAATATAGCAAAGAGCGGGATAGTTAGGACATAATAGAGAAAAAGAAATGAGGAGAAGCTTTCATGGCAGCACCCTATAGTGATGATTTAAGACAGAAAGCAGTGAGTGCCGTAGAGCGAGGGGAGAAAAAAAGCCATGTC